>VBJP01000136.1:0-1585 GCA_005880165.1 Chloroflexota bacterium
GGTCTTGCGGTAGAAGGTGAGCATCTCGTTGGCGCTCGCGAAGCCGATGCGGCGCCCGTTGTTCTCGATGCACTGGCTGGTGATGTCCACGAAGCTGAAGCCTTCCCACTCGATCGCCTCGCGCATCACGTTGCGCAGGTGCTGGAGGTGGTAGACGGTCGTCTTGGCGTAGAGGGCGTGCTCCGAGCTGCGCACGATGCCCTGGAGGTTGATGGGCGTGTTGGGGTTGCCGATGGGGCTCGACAGGGTCTTGGTGCCGGTTGGAGTGGTGGGCCCGGTCTGGCCGCCGGTCAGCCCGTAGATCTCGTTGTTGTTGCAGAGCACGGTGACGTTGGCGTTGCGCCGGATGGTGTGGATCAGGTGATTGCCGCCGATGCTGGCGGTATCGCCGTCGCCCGCCACAACGATCACGTTGAGCTCCGGGCGCACGGTCTTGATCGCCTCGGCCACCGGCAGTGTCCGGCCATGCAGCGTGTAAACGCTCTCGTGCTTCAGGTACGAGCCCATCCGACCGGTGCAGCCGATGCCGGTGACGATCACCGTGTTCGTCTCGTCGAGGGCCAACTCGTCGAGCACGATGGCCAGCTGCATCATGATCGTGCCGATCCCGCAGCCGGGACACCAGATAGTCGGGAAGAGCTCGACCTTGAGGTGCTTCTTGTAGCCAAGCTCGGCCATCGTCAGCTCAGGCATTCGCTGCTTCCTCAGCCGATGCCCAGCGGCGACGGTGCCCGCCGCTCGGTCGACGCGTCTGGGACAGGAGGCTCCGATGGACCACCGGCCAGCACCCGGTCCAGGCCGTCACGGATGGCTTCTATGCTGATCCGCCCGCCCATGAGCGGCACGCGCTTGACCTCGCGGCGCAAGGCGAGCTCGACCATGTCGGCATACTGCCCGTCGTTGGCCTCGATGACCACGACCTCCCGGTAGCCCGACGCGACGTCGTGCAGCTCGTCGTCGAGGACCGGGTGGATGCGGATCGGACGGAAGAGGGCGTAGTCCGCGGCGAGCGGAGCCGCGACGCGGGAGACGATCCCGTAGCAGACCACCAGCACCTCCGCGTCGCGGTTCCAGCCGTGCTCGAAGAGGCGGTAGCGCCTGGCGACCTCCACGTGGCGGTGCTTGGCGTCGTAGTACTGGCGCAGGTACTCGTCGGCGTCCGCCGTCGCGGGCTCTCCGGCGGAAGGCCCCGACTCGTACATCAGCACGCCGGCGAAGAAGCGGGGGAAGCCGGCGACGTGGCGCGCCAGCGGCGGCATCTCACGCGGGACGATCCGGAGGTCCGCGGCCAGCTCGTCGAGGTCCACGACCTCGTTGAGGTGGGCGACAAAGGTGTCCGACAGGAGGACGACCGGCGAACGGGACTCCTCTGCGGCGTTGAAGGCATCCACCGTGACACGGAACGCTTCTTCCACTCCGTTGGGGTAGAAGGCGATCGGCGTGTAGTCGCCGCTCGAGCCGAACCGCACCTGCATGATGTCGCCCTGTCCGGGCATGGTCGGCATCCCGGTCGCCGGTCCCACGCGCTGGACGTCGACGAAGACCGAGGGCACGCCCACCTTCTGCGCGTAGCCGATGGCTTCCT
>VBJP01000136.1:1662-8736 GCA_005880165.1 Chloroflexota bacterium
GAATCGGAAGGTCTGGTGATGGGCGGCCGCGTAGGCGGAGGCGATGTTCAGGATCTCGGTGGATGGGCTGATCGGATACCCCGCGTAGTAGCTGGCGCCGGATGCCACCGCACCGTGGAACACAGCCTCATTCCCCTGCACCAGCTTGCGCATCGGATCAGTCCGCGGTCGCCGCGCCTTCGGACGTCCGGCGCTCAGCAGAGCGCGCGGCGTGGGCCTCGACGGCGGAGGGGATCATCTCGATCGCCAGGTCGGGGCAGTAGCGCTCGCACAGCCCGCAGAGGATGCAGTTCTCCACTTCGATGACCGCATCGTTGCGCATCACCAGCGTGTCCTTGGGACAGATCTCGATGCAGATGTCGCAGCGCTTGCAGAAGACCGGGTTCCAGCTGATGTTCGTGTAATCGACCCAACGGATCCCGTCAGCATGGTCGCTGGATGTGCCGGTCCCGAAGGCAAGGGCGCTGTCGACGCGGTCGTCTGTCATGGGAGGGGGATGATACGCCGCGCTCAGGCGGGTCCGCCAAGACACCCGATCGTCCGATGACTAGTCCGCAGCCGCGCGGTCGACCCCTTCGCCTCTCTCCAGGCGGTCCCGATCGACAGCCGGCACCCGCTCATCCCGGCGGCGGCCGCTCACCATCGCGACCACGGCTCCGATGATCAGCGCCGATGCCACGAGGGTCCGTGGTGTGATCGGCTCATGGAGGAAGAAGGCGCCCAGCCCCACGGCCACGATGGGGTTCACATAGGCGTAGGTCGCGACCGTCGAGACCGGAGCGTGCTGCAGCAGCCAGGTGTAGGCACTGAAGGCGACGAGGGAGCCGAAGACGACGAGGTATGCCACCGCCAGCAGCGACGTCGTCGAGAAATGCGCCGGGTTGGTCCGGCTGAACTCCCCGGTGACCGTGCCGGCCACGGCCAGCAGCGCTCCGCCGGCGAGCATCTCCATGCCCGTGCCGAGGAGACCCGAGCGCGGCATCGGAGCATGCCGCGAATAGAGGGAGCCGCTCGCCCAGCAGATGGCGGCGATCACGACCAGGCCCACGCCGAATGGATTGATGGCGGCCAGTCCGCGGATCGGTGCGATGAGGACCAGCACGCCGACGAACCCGGCGACCACGCCGCCAATCACCAGCAGCGGTGGCCGGCGACGGGTGATGACCGCCTCGAACAGGTTCAGCCAGATCGGCACCGCGGCCACGAGCACCGCAGCGATCCCGGAGTCGATGTACTGCTCCGACTGGACGACGAGTCCGTTGCCTCCCAGCAGCAGCAAGCCACCGATGATCGCTGCCGATCGCCAATGCTCCTTCCGCATCGGCTCCAGCCGAGCCGATGGCGACCGGTTCAAGCGGCCCCGCAGCCAGAGGAAGCCCGCCATCAGCGCGCCGGCGATCAGATAACGGGAGGCCGCGGAGTAAAACGGCGGCAGCGTCTCGACCGCCAACCGAATGGCGAGATAGGTGGATCCCCAGAGGACGTAGACGATCAGCAGATTGCCGGCGACGACGACCGGCGCTGTGCCCTCGGCGCGGGGGTATGCCATCGCGGTATTCTGCCGGTCCGCTCCCCGGGGCGCCTGCGGGATCCCGGGGCCGCGCGCGGATGCCTGTCGAACCCGCCGCCAGGCGTTCGTCGTATTCGTCGAGGGCGGCATGATGGTGAAACGCTGCGCCGACCCACGACGTGAGAAGGAGCTCGCCGGCAATGAAATACATGGTGCTGATCGCCGGGCCGGAAGATCCGCCTGGCTCGACGTCCCCAGAGCGCTCGGCCGCCTATGACCGAATCCTCCGTTGGTGGGAGGAGCAGTCGAGCAGCGGCAAGGTGATCGAGGGGTACGAGCTGCAGCCATCGCTGACCGCGACCACCGTGCGACGGGACGAGGCCGGCAACGTGACGGTCACCGACGGTCCGTTCGTCGAGGCCAAGGAGATGGTCGGCGGGTACGCGATCCTCGATGTCGCCGACCTCGACGAGGCGATCGCGCTCGTCTC
This sequence comes from Chloroflexota bacterium, assembly GCA_005880165.1. Taxonomy (GTDB): domain Bacteria; phylum Chloroflexota; class Limnocylindria; order QHBO01; family QHBO01; genus CF-82. The sequence goes on from VBJP01000136.1 coordinate 3,663, forward strand.
GGATTGGCCGTCCTCCGCGACGCTCGAGATCAGGCCGCTCGTACGACAGGACTGAGGGAGCAATCGGCAGCCGTGTCCTCCGAGCAGCGGGCGCTCATCGATGCACGCCTGGCGGAGACGGTCCGTGAAGAGCGAGGCCGGCTGGTGGCATCCCTGGTCCGCGTCCTCGGCGACTGGGAGGTCGCTGAGGAGCTCGTTCAGGAGGCGCTGGTCACCGCGCTCGAGACCTGGCCGCGCGACGGGCTGCCGCGCAACCCGGGGGCATGGCTGCTCACCACCGCTCGGCATCGCGCGATCGACCGGCTCCGGCGCGACGCCCGCTACCGCGAGCGCCTGGGGATCATCGGCGAGGAGCTGCGGAGCATGAGCTCGAGCTGGGCGGAGACGGGGGGCGTCCTTGCTCAGGATGATCGGCTCCGCCTGATCTTCACCTGTTGCCACCCGGCCCTGTCGCGCGAGGCACAGGTGGCCCTCACGCTGCGCACGGTGGCCGGACTCGAGACGCCCGCGGTCGCCCGGGCCTTCCTGGTGCCCGAGGCCACGGTCGCGCAGCGCATCGTGCGCGCCAAGCGCAAGATCCACGACGCGGGGATCCCGTACCGCGTCCCCGAGGCGGCCGAGCTTCCTGCGCGGCTGGAGCAGGTCCTGGCCGTGCTGTACCTGGTCTTCAACGAGGGGTACCTGGCCTCCGCCGGTGAGGCGGCCGAGCGGCGCGACCTGGCCCAGGATGCAGCGTGGCTCGCCTCGCTGCTGGTGCGCCTGATGCCGGACGAGCCGGAAGCCATTGGGCTGCTGGCCCTGATGCGCCTGCACCTGGCTCGCGCCGATTCGCGATTCGCCGCGGATGGATCGCTCGTCCTGCTCCCCGACCAGGACCGCGGCACCTGGGACCGCGCTGCCATTGCCGAAGCACACGCGCTCCTCGAGCGCGGGCTACGAATGGGCCGCGTCGGTCCCTATCAGCTGCAGGCAGCCATCGTGGCGTGCCACGCCACCTCCCCAAGCTACGCGAGGACCGATTGGCAGGAGGTTGTGGCGCTCTACGACCGCCTCTTGCAGCTCACTCCCACGCCGGTCGTGGCGCTCAACCGTGCCCTGGCGGTCGCCGAGCTGCGAGGGCCGGCGGAAGCGCTTGCCGCCCTGGACCCGCTGGCCAGCAGGCTTGCCGACTACCACCTCTACCACGCCGCTCGGGGCCTCCTCCTGCGCCGGCTGGGCCGCGTCGAGGAGGCGCGGGCCACGGAACGGCGCGCCCTCTCGCTCACCGCCAATCCGGCCGAGCGACGACTCCTGGAGGAGCGCTTGACCGCGCCCTAGCCGTCGGCCAGATGCCGCTCGGCAGGACCGACGTAGCGGACGTCGGGCCGGATGAGCACATTGGCCGTGGCCTGTTCGAGGGTGTGCCCGGTCCAGCCCGCATGTCGAGCGAGAGCGAACGTTGCTGGGAACAGGTTCGGCGGCAATCCGACCCCCTGCAGCACGGCTGCCGCGTAGTACTCGACGTTCGTCTTGATCGGGTAGTCCGGCTTGTGCTCCGCCAGCAGCCGCAGCGCGATCTCTTCGACTGCGATCGCCTTCTCCAGCCAGCCCGCAACCGAGGCGAGCCCCTCCGCAACCTTGCGCAACGCCGCCGCCCTCGGGTCGTAGGCGCGATAGACCCGATGTCCGAACCCCATCAGCCGCTCCCCGCTCGCCAGGGCGGCCCGAATCCACGCCTCAGCCTCGGCCGGTGAACCCATCTGGTGGAGCTGATTCACGACCTCCGACGGAGCTCCTCCATGCCACGGCCCCTTCAGGGCGCCGATCGCTCCCACCACGGCACTCACCAGGTCCGAGTGGGTCGAGGTGATGACCCGCGCGGTGAAGGTCGAGGCGTTGAAGCCGTGCTCCGCGCAGACGACGAAGTAGGCCTCGAGGGCACGCGCCTCTACCGCGTTGGGCCGCGCGGCCGACAGCTGATAGAGGAAGCCCGCCGGTAAGGTCAGGCTCGGATCTGGCTCGACCGGATCGAGGCCGTCCCGCAGCCGGGCGAAGGCCGCCAGGACCGATGGCGCAACGGCTGTCACCTGGCGCGCCTGTTCCGCGCTCGGCGGCCACGCGAAGCCTGTCGTCGCTCCCCATGCCGAGAGGCCGGTGCGCAGCGCATCCATCGGATTGGTCTGTGGCGGAAGCTCGCGCAGTGTGCCGACGACTTCGGCCGGAAGTGGAGCGCAGGCCAGCTGGACCCCATCGGATTGGGCTGCCCATTCGCCGGTCCACAGCAGCTCGGCCACCTGGGCGTAGGTCCCGTGCTCGACGAGCTCGCCGATCGGGTAGCCGCGATAGAGCAGGCGCCCCTGAGCACCGTCGATCATCGCCAGCGAGGTCTCACCGGCGATGACGCCCTTGAGCCCAGGCGAGTAGCCGGATCCGGTGGCACTCATGGAGAAGGCGAGTCTAGACCGATGAGCAGCCGCACCGGAGCGTAACGGCGGCGCGGGCCTGGCCGTCAAGAGGGTCAGCCGCGCATGAGCCGGCATACCGAGAAAACGGAGAGCAGCAGACGTGACCAGCCATCCAATCCTCACCGCCTCCACCGCCGCACTGCTCCTGGGGATCGTGCTCTCCGCCTGCGGCTCGGACCTGTCCGGTTCGTCACCGAGCGCGGCCGCGACACCGTCGAGCACGTCGTCCTCGCCCTCGACGTCCCCAGCCAGCCAGGACAGCGCCGCCTCCCCGGGCACCTCGGATGCCGACGAGAGCCTCCCGCCGTTCGCCTGCACCCTGCCTATCCGCGGCGCTGCCACCACGCCACGCGCCCAGATCACCGATCTCACGCTGGGAGCGCACGACAGCTACGACCGCATCGTGTTCGATTTCGCAACCGGCATCCCCGAGTACACGGTTGAGAAAGCCGTGCCGCCGCTGACGCAGGACCCCAGTGGCCTCCCGACCCAGGTCCAGGGCAGCGGATTCCTTCGGGTCGTCCTGCACGGCGGTACCGTTCAGCTGCCCGCCGGCGGCCAGTCCTACGGAGGCGCGACGAGCTTGACGCCCCATTTCGCCAAATTGATCGATTTCCAGTCGGCCGGAGATTTCGAGGCCGTCTCCAGCTGGTACCTGGGAATGAGCGGCGACGCGTGCGCGCGCGTGTTCACGCTGACCGCCCCGAACCGCCTGGTCATCGATCTCCAGCACTGAGCCGGGCGGCGAGTCCAGGGCGAAGGCGTCCTGGGCGCCCGACCGGTAGCATCGGTCTTGTCAGAACGAGCCAGCCGGAGATCGCATGCCAGAACAACCAGCCCCGCCGACGGGATCCCTCGACACCTCGAAGCAATACGCCGCGCGATTCAAGACGGCCCGAGGCGAGATCCTCATCGATCTTTTCGCCAGCAAGGCGCCCCTGACCGTTGAGAACTTCATCAACCTGGCGCGGGCCGGGTTCTACGACGGCACCACCTTCCACCGCGTGATTCCCGGCTTCATGGCCCAGGGAGGCGACCCCGAGGGGACCGGCCGCGGCGGACCCGGGTATCAGTTCGCCGACGAATTCGACCCAGGGCTACGGCATAGCGGCCCCGGCGTGCTGTCGATGGCCAACGCCGGACCAAACACCAATGGCAGCCAGTTCTTCATCACCTTCGCGCCGACGCCGCACCTCGATGGGCGGCACACGGTGTTCGGCCAGGTGACCAGCGGAATGGACGTGGTTCGGTCCATCCGCGAGCGAGATCCAGGCCGCGACACGCAGCCTGGGGACCGGATCGAGTCCATTCAGATCGAGGAGTCTTGAGCCGAGCGCGATCGGCTCCCACTCGCGAGCAGATCCGGGTCGACGACCTCGTCACCCTGCCCCTCCCCGGGTTGGATCACCCGACTCGGGTCGAGTTCACCCAGGACAGCAACGCGGTCACGTATCTCGCGCCGGACCCTGGTAGCAATACCCGCTCGCTGTGGCGCCAGGATCTCGAGAGCGGCACCAGGACCCTCCTCGCGTCCGTGGACCTGACTGCGTCGCGCGCCCTCACGCGCGAGGAGGAGCTCAGGCTGCAGCGGCGCCGCGAGCTGGGCTCGGGCATCACCGAGTACCACCGAGCGGAGGACGCAGACCTGATCGTGGCGATCCACCGAGGACGATGCCTCGTATCCCAGGATGGCTCGCTGGCGGTCGAGATGCCCGACATCAGGGTCGCCGAGGCGGTCTATCCAGATCCAGGTGGCCGACGAATCGCCTGGGCCGCATGGGGCGAGCTGTGGTTGGCCGAGCTTGCCGGAGGTGCTCACCGCCGGCTCAGCCAGGACGGCGAGCCAGGCGTCTCGAACGGACTGGAGGACTACCTCGCCGCCGAAGAGCTCGACCGTTTCGAGGGCGCGTGGTGGAGTGCATCCGGAACGGAGATCCTGTTCACCCACGTCGATGAGCGGCGGATTCCGCTGTTCATGACCGGGACGGGCCGGTCCGCGTCAGGGACGATGCTTCGCGAGGAGTACCGATATCCCTTCGCCGGGGGTCCGAACCCGCGGACCACATTGCGCCTCGCGGCCATGGCGGGCGATTCGCCCGACCGCGAGATCGGCCTGGACTTCGCCGACGGCTATCTCGCCCGGGTGGGCTGCCCCGAGACCAGCGGAGCCTGCACTGGTATCTCGTGGAGGCGTCGGGAGCCGCGACCGAGCTTTGGGTCGAGCGCCCGCAGCCGTGGGTGAACGTCGACAACGCCACACGCATTCTGTCCGACGGTCACGTCGTGCGCGCAACCGAGACGAGGGGCCATCGTCATCTCGAGCTGCGCGCCCCCGACGGCTCGCCGCGTCGCCGCCTGACGGAGGGCGACTGGGTCGTCACCGAGCTCGTCCATGTCGACGAAGCGCGTGGAGAGGTGCTGTTCGTCGGCACCGCCGACAGCGTGCTCGAGCGCCATCTGTACGTGGTGCCACTCGACGCGCGAAGGCCGGTCGCCCGCCCTCGACGGCTCACCACCGAGCGCGGCTGGCACGCGGTCACGGTGTGTGAGGACGGCGACCGATGGGTCGACAGCTGGTCATCGCGAAGCCAGCCTATGCAGGTGGTGGTGCGTTCCCGTGGCGACGAGCC
>VBJP01000137.1 GCA_005880165.1 Chloroflexota bacterium
TAAATGCGTTCTTCGATGCGGCGGGTGATCTCGCTCATGTCGACCGCTTCGATCCGCATCCCCAGGTAGCGCTCGAAAAAGTTCTGGTCGACGATCGAGCCGGCGATACCCATGGAGGTCCCGCCGAGGCTGAGATAGGACTTTCCCCGCATGAGGGCCACCGCCAGGCCAGCGCGAGTGAACCGCAGCAGCTTCTCGGCGACGTCCGGGGGAACCGTCGCGTCGCCGGCATCCTGGACGTCGTGACCGTAGATCCCGAACGCGGGAAGTCCCTTCTGGGCATGCGCAGCAAGGACTGCGGCAAGGTAGACCGCGCCCGGCCGCTCCGTCCCGTTGAATCCCCAGACGGCTTTCGGGCTGAGCGGATCCATGTCCATCGTTTCCGAGCCGTAGCACCAGCACGGCGTGACGGTGATGGAGAGGCCCACGCCCTCGCGCTTGAAGAGGTCCGCGGCCTGCGCCGCCTCAACGACCCCGCCGATACAGCTGGCCGGAACGACGCACTCTGCGGGCCGCCCATCCGGGTATCGCAGGTTCGCGCTGATCAGTTCCGCCGTCGCGCGGGCCATCCCCATGGTCTGGTCCTCCAGCGACTCGCGGATCCCGCGGCGCCGGCCATCGATCGCCGGTCGGATGCCGATCTTCGGCCATCCGCCAACGTATCGCGAGGCTCCCCGCTCGCTTCTGGTTGCGGCCTCCTGCATGGTGGTCATCGCCCTCTCCTTCCCGTGCCGGTCACGCCGGCGGCACAACGCCAATGGTCAACAGGATGTTCGCGTACAGGCGCCGCTCCCCTGTCGCCATCGCCAGGGCCAGATCCGGCCCCCGGGCCATGTCGTAGAAGTCGAACCGATTGAGCCGCTGGAGCTCGAGGCCCGGCAGCTGCGCGCGAAAGTCGGCGAAGATGTCGGGCTCTTCGTCGGTGTCCGGGCCCATCACGTGGGCCGCCTCGATTGGGATCGCGTCGATGAGCACCGCCAGCACCTCGGTCACGCGCACGAGGTCGGGTGCGAGGTTGAGATAGACCCGCCTCGCACTCGCGGAGGAACGCGTCACCAGCGGATAATTGCCATCGGCGATGAGCACCTGGGCGCCGTGGCCAGCCCCGCCTAGCGCCTCGAGGACCTCCGGATGGATCAGCCGATACCTCAACACGCCGATCTCGCCTCAGAACCGCCGGGCTGATTCGACGCCACCGGCGCCAAGCTGAATGGGTTCGGCTATGGCCGGTGACGGGACCCGTCCGAGCGCCTTGTCCACCCGTGGTGGCGCGGTCGACCGCCTCACGACGAAATCGACGGGCAGGATGATCGAGCGCCGTTTCGGTCGCCCCCCGCCTGCCAGCCGTTCGAGCATGAGCTCGGCGGCCTGCTTCCCCATCTCATAGGCGCGCTGCTCAACCACGGTGAGGAACGGGTCCACGATCCAGTCCTCAGGGAGGTCATCGAACGCGACGACGGACATGTCCTCGGGCACGCGCAGGTTCGCCTCGCGGAGGGCTCGGATGGCACCAAACGCAATGAAGTTGTTCGCGCCAAAGAAGGCCGTCGGCCGCGGAGACACCTTGAGCAGGCCCCGAGCCATGCGCAGCCCGCCTTCCACGCCGAAGCCCTCGTAGCGTACGAGCCGCTCGGTGTATGGGATACCGGCCTCCGTCAGCGCGCGCCGGTAACCGCTCACCCGATCCGCCGAGGTCGAGATGTTCCGTCCGCCGCTCAGCATCCCGATACGACGGTGCCCCAGCTCGATCAGGTGTCGGACAAGCTGGAACGCCCCTGCCTCTGAGTCGGAGCGAACCTCGTCAACCCGCGGCGACTGGACGCGGCGGTCGAGGACCACCACCGGTACCCGATGCGACCGCAGCATCCGGAGCGAGGCCCCTGAGCTGCTGGAAGGCACCAGCAGGACTCCATCGATCTGGCGCTGGATGAGCATCCGCAGGTAGTCGATCTCGTCGGATTCCGACTCATCGGTATTGCAGAACATGAGGGCGAACCCGTTCGCCGCGGCAACGTCCTCGACGCCGCGCGCGATGGTGGTGAAGAAGGGGTTCGTCAGGTCCGATAGAACAAGCGCGACCGTCCTGGTGCGCTTCGAGCGTAGATGACGCGCGAGGACATTTGGGACGTATCCGAGCTCCTCGACGGCTCGCTCGACACGGGCGCGCGTCCCCCGGCTGGCGTACCCGGAGCTGTTGATCACGCGCGAGACTGTCATGGTCGAGACGCCGGCGCGGCGCGCCACGTCTCTGATGGTGCTCATGGAATCGCCGAGCCTGTCTGTGTTGGGGATGCAAGCGAGGAGCTGGCCGCAGGCGGACAGCCCCTCGCCATGTTCAACAACGGCCCTGGTGGCGAGCTGCTACTTGTACAGCACCGCCTGGATCTGAGGGTCGTTGATGTTGGACTTGTCGTACCAGAAGAAGCCGGTGTCGATCGTCTTGGGCTGTGACTCGCCCTTGATCGCCTTCACGGCGGCCTTCACGCACTGCTCGCCGATGCCAATCGGGTTCTGGGTGATGGCGCCGAGCATGAGTCCGCTGTTGATCGCATCGATCTGGGCCTGACCGGAGTCATAGCCCACCACGGCGATCTTGCCGGACTTGTTCAGCTCCTTGACCGCGTTGATCACGCCGATCGCCGAACCCTCATTGGCGCCAAAGAAACCCTTGATGTCTGGATTGGCCTGGATCATGGCCTTGGCGAGGTCTGCGGACTTGAGCTGATCACCACCGCCGTACTGCGGGCCGATGATCTGGATGTTGGGATACTTGGCCTTCATCTCCTTCAGGAAGCCATCCCGGCGGTCGATGCCGGTGCGGCTGGTCTGGTCATGGACAATGAGGCCGACCTTCCCGGAGCCTCCGATCGCTTCCGCCAGCTTGTCCGCGGCCTGCCCTGCAGCAGCGATGTTGTCCGTGGCGGCCGTGGTCACCGGGATGTCGCTGTCAACGCCGGAGTCGAAGCCAATGACCGGGATCTTGGCGTCCTTGAACTTCTGAAGCAGCGGGATGGCCGCCTTACTGTCAAGCGCTGCGAAGCAGACGGCGGCCGGGTGCTTGTCGTACTCGGCCTGCAGCATGTCCATCTGCTGATCGACCTGCGACTCGGAGGCAGGGCCTTCGAAGTTGACGGTCACGTTCTCCTTGGCCGCCTCCTGTTCGGCGCCTTTCTTGACCGCCTGCCAGAACTGGTGCTGGAAGCCCTTCGAGACGATTGGGATGTAGGGCTTGGCCGTACCGCCGCCACTGGCGGATCCGCTTGCGCCGGTGTTCGACGAGCATGCCGCGAGAACCAGCGCCGCTGCGCCGAGGATCGCGAAGAACCGTTTCGACTTCATGGTGCTCCTTCCCTCAGTGTTTGCCTTGCGACCGATTGCTCTGCTCCTTCACCCGGCGAGTTCTCGGCCTGGACGGACGGAAATGGACCGATGGCTGCCTCCTACAGCTGCTCACGGCGGCGGAGAATGTCCAGGTAGACGGCGAAGATCACCACCACGCCCGTCACCACCGTCTGCCATTCCTGGGGAACGGACATGATGCGGAGGCCGTTGGTGAGGGTGCTGATGATGAAGGCACCGATCACCGTTCCCAGGATCGAGCCCTCGCCGCCGCTCAGCGATGTGCCGCCGATGACCACCGCCGAGATCGCCTCGAGTTCGTATCCGAAGCCGAGCGAAGGCTGCGCCGAATTCACACGAGCGGCGATCATCACGCCGCCGAGGCCAGCGAACAGGCCGCCCAGGGCGTAGACGCCCGCCTTCCAGGCGTCCACGTTGACGCCCGAGAGCCGCGCCGCTTCCTCGTTGCTGCCGAGCGCGTACGTGTAGCGGCCGAGGATGGTCTTGCCCAGAACAAGGGCCGCCACGATGGCCGCCCCGAACATGACGAGCACGATGTTCGGGATGTCAAACCCCGGGATGATCGATCCCAGGAGCGAGCCCATGAATGCATTGTTGAACTCCGGGGAGCTTGTGAAGTAGATCGGCGCCAGGCCGGAGATCACCAGCGCCAGGCCGCGGGCCACGTTAAGGGTGCCGAGGGTGGCGATGAAGGGCGGCAGCTTGAGACGGGCGACGAGCAGCCCGTTGCCGAGACCGACGACGCCGCCCGTGCCGATACCCGCGAGGATGCCCACGGGCAGGGGCATGCCCAGGTTGGTGACCACGACGCCGGTCATCACCGCCGAGAGGGTCATGACCGTGCCAATCGACAGGTCGATGCCCGCCGTGATGATGACGAACGTCTCTCCCAGTGCCAGGACGCCGACCACCGCGGTCGCGATCAGGATGCCTATGGCGTTGTCGAACTGGCGGAACTCCGGAGAGGCGATTGAGAAGAAGACGATGATCAGGATCAGCGCTCCGAACGCCAGGAAGCGCTGGATGGCATCGCTGCGCACCAGTGCGCCTGGACGTCCGAAACGGCCGAGCGAGAAGGCCATCGCGCGCGGCACTCAGATCCGTTCGTTCATGCGGCTCGCTGGGGCGCTACGCCGCGATCGCCTGGCGCTGGGTGGCGTAAGCCATGATCCTTTCCTGCGTGGCCTCGGCGGCGGTCAGCTCGCCGGTGATTCGGCCCTCGCACATCACGATGATGCGATGGCTCATGCGCAGGATCTCGGGCAGCTCCGAGGAGATCATGATGATGGCCTTGCCCTCGTGGGCCAGATCGTTCAGCAGCCGATAGATTTCGCTTTTCGCTCCGACGTCGATGCCGCGGGTCGGCTCGTCGAAGAAGAGGATCTCTGTCTCCGCCGTGAGCCACTTGGCGACAACCAGCTTCTGCTGCGTGCCGCCCGACAGGTTTCGCGCCTTTTGTCGCAGCGACGGCGTCTTGATCGCCAGGTGCTTGACCTGGGCAACCGCGGTCGCTCGAGTCATGCCGGCCCGCACCATTCCGAGGAATCCAACGAAGCGGCGGAATGCCGCCAGCACGATGTTGGTCTCCACGTCGAGCGCCAGCGCCAGGCCGTAGCGCTTGCGATCTTCTGAGAGGTAGCCGATGCCGTAGCGCACCGCATCGTTCGGGGTGGTGATGCGCCGGCCCCTGCCACGCACGAGGATCTCGCCCGATTCGGGCCGATCCGCGGCGAAGACGGCCCGAGCGACTTCGGTACGTCCGGCCCCCACCAGCCCCGCGAAGCCAACGATCTCGCCCCGGCGCACCTTGAAGCTCACGTCGCGCACCATGCGGCCGCGGTTCAGGCCGCGCACCTCGAGCAGGACCTCGGGATCCGGATGCTCGGGAACCTCCGGCGTGGCCTCGAAGATCGTCCGCCCCACCATCATGCTAATGATCCGGTCGATGGGCGCCTCGTCGGTCCGTACCGTGTCGATGTATCGCCCGTCGCGCATGACCGTCACCCGGTCGGAGATCTGCTTGAGCTCTTCCAGGCGGTGCGAGATGTGGATGACTCCGGCGCCTTGCTCGCGGAAGCGGCGAATGATGCGGAAGAGCTCGCGAATCTCCGTATCTGTCAAGGCGGCAGTCGGCTCGTCCATGATCAGCACGTTGGAGTCGAAGGACAGCGCCTTGGCGATTTCGACCATCTGCTGCTGCGCGACGGCGAGGCGCCCGACCCTGACTCGCGGGTCGAGGGCCAGGTGCATGGTCTCGAAGAGCGCCCGCGCCTGGGCGTTCAGCTCGTCCTCGTCGAGGATGAAGGACGGGTTCGCGCGAGGCTCGCGACCGATGAAGATATTCTGCGCCACGGTCAGATGGGGCATCAGGTTCAGCTCCTGATGGATGATGCTGATGCCGAGGTTCTGCGCGGCGCGCGGCGAGTCGATCTCGACCGGCTCGCCCTTGATCCTGATCTGTCCAGCATCCCTGTGGTACACGCCCGCCAGGATCTTCATGAGCGTCGACTTGCCGGCTCCGTTCTCGCCCACGAGCGCGTGGACTTCACCACTTCGGAGCTCAAATCGGCAGTCGGCGAGGGCATGGACTCCAGGGAAGTCCTTGCTGATCCCATCCATCTCGACCAGGGTCTCGCCCATGGCCCGCTCATCGGTCGAGCCCGTGCCAGCCGGTGCGAGGGAATGGTCGTTGACGGGTCCTCCTGCCGCCGGCCGATCGTGTGTTACCGGTAACATGAGTTATCGGTAACCTAACGCAGCTGTCAAGCGCCCGGCGGCCCCGGCGTCGTGAGCAGGTCGTTAC
>VBJP01000131.1 GCA_005880165.1 Chloroflexota bacterium
CTGGCCCGACCGGGCAGCGGAGACCGCGTGCGCCTGGTGCGTGTACAGCGCCTCGACTCCACGACCCCGCAGGGCAGCGCTAATGCGCGGGTCGATGCCCTCCGGCCAGGGCGCATGGTGAGGTGGTGTCGCTTCGAGGATCCGATGCGCCGTGACGAGCGGCTGCAAAGCGGGATCCGCCAGCAGATGCTCGATGGTGGCTTCCGGACTGGTCGGTCGGTCGGTCAGCATTGGCTCAGCTCAATCGAACAAACGTTCGATATGCTAGCAGGACCGCCTGCAGCATTTCTTGACGCTGTGGAAAACCCCCTCCTAGACTGCCGGCCAGATGACGAGCCTGAGTTCGCCGGTCAGCTCCTCGCGCGCTCCGCGGGGGACCGGTCCGCGCCTGCGCATGCCGGCCACCCGGGCCGGAATCACGTGGCTGGTGGTCCTGCTGGTGGTGGGTGCCCTGCTGGCGATCCAGGTCGGGCGGCAGGTCTACGCCAACTACTCGATCACGCAGCAGGCGCACGCCCTCCAACAGCAGATCCGAGACATCGAGGCTCGCAACGAAGCGCTGCGTCGCCAGCTGGACTACCTGCGCAGCGACGCCTTCATCAGCGCGGAGGCGCGTCGCCTCGCCAACCTGGGGCACGCCGGCGATCGGCTCCTGATCATCCCGCCCGGATCCGAGACGAAGCTCCCAACAGCGCTGCGCCCCAAGGTCACGCCACAGAAGCCGCTGCTCGAGCAGTGGATCGAGTTGTTCTTCGGCAGCTGATCCTCGCCTCTTCATCGCCCCACGAATACCTGCCAGTCGCGACAGCTCGGCTGTCACGCTCCTCCCGCCTCCAGCCAGGCGACGGCACACGCCCTGCACTGCGCGAGGGTTGCGAACCGTCAACCACCCAAGGGAGGGCCACCATGCCGGCAGGATCGAGCAAGAAGCGCGAGCGCCAGTACGAGCACATCAAGGAGTCCTACCAGGACCGCGGCGTCTCGAAGGGCGAGGCAGAGGAGCGTGCGGCGCGCACGGTGAACAAGGAGCGCCGCCAGGCAGGCGAAACGAAGAAGAAGAAGAGCTGACGCCCGGCCCGCCCGAGCGAATTAGCGCGCGGGCCTGTTCTCCCGCGGGAGATCTCGCGGCTCATCCTCCGTTCCCGGGGCGCGGTAGCCGGGCTCCTTCGTTTCGGGGTACTCGGTTGGCGGCAGATCAGGCGTGGGTCCCTCCGGCGGGATCTCTGTCCCCGGCTCTTCTGGAGGCGGGATCTGCTCTGGGGGTTCCTGCGGGATGGTCATGGCTTTGCCTGCCTTTCCAGGGACCTAGACGTTAAGCGCGCGTTGCACGAATGGCGCCAACCCTAAGGCACCGGCGATGATGAGGTAGATGGCCACCAGGTAGCTCAGCAACGCCGGCCGAATCAGGATCAGGACACCGACGACCAGAGCCAACACCGACGCCCAGAAGAACCAGCGGCTGCTCAGCTCGAACGTGACCTCGGGCATGTCGCACCTCCTCGGTCAGTCAACGCACAAGCCATGCCGATGCAGGGCGTCTAGACGAGGTTCGACACGACGTAGGCTGGGATGGGCCGATGGAATCCCTTCAATGAGAGGGGGCCGATGGCGTTCGCCTGGACCTTGTCCTCCAGCGCGGCGTAAGCCGTCGGCGCCAGAAGGATCTGGCCGCCCTGTGCCTCGGCACACAGCCGAGCGGCGAGGTTGACCACGCTCCCCACCGCTCCGTAGTCGAAGCGGCCCTCGAAGCCGATGCGACCGAGGGTCGCGTACCCAACCGCGATACCGATTCCCAGCGCAAGCTCATGACCTCGCTTGCGCCACCTCGTGCTCAGGTCGGCAACCCGCTCCTGCATCTTCAGCGACATCTGGACGGCGCGAAGCGGTGGATCCGGACAGGGGAACGGGTCATTGAAAAAGATCATCAGCGCGTCGCCGGCGAAGCGCTCCAGCGTCCCCTCGAATTCGAAGACCAGCTGGCCCAGCTCCGTGTGGAACTCGCCCAGAACACCCATCACCTCCTCGGGCTCCGCCGTCTCCGAGAATGCGGTGAAGCCTCGCAGGTCGCAGAACACGACCGTGATCTCGCGCCGATGGCTCTTGAGCATGCTCTCGTCGTCGCTCGAGACGATGACGTCGGCGAGCTGCGGCGATAGGAATCGCCGGAGCCGGCTGAGGCGCTCCAGCTCGTCGACCTGCGCCTGGACCCGGCCTTCGAGGGTGCGGTTTAGGTCCGCGAGCTCTCCCGCCTGGGTTTGGATGGTGTCGTGGTAGTGCTTGATGCGGAGCAGGGACCGTACGCGTGCAAGGAGCTCGGGGGGATTGAATGGCCGCCCGATGAAGTCGTCGGCACCTGCCTCGATGGCGCTCACCTTGTCCTGGTCGCCACTCGACGTGAGCATGATGATCGGGAGCACGCTGGTGGCGGGATCCGCCCGCAGCTTGCGGCACACGTCGTAGCCGCTCATCTCGGGCATGACGATGTCGAGCAGGACCAGATCCACCGGCTCAGCCGCGATGCGCTCGAGCGCTTCTGGCCCGGAGGATGCTCCGAGCACCGCGTAGCCGTGGGGGCTCAGGACCGCGTCCATGAGCCTGCGGTTCTGGTCGGTGTCATCGACGACGAGGATGCGGGCGGGGCCTTCCATGGCTATGCGTCCGCCTCGGGCACTGGGCAGTAAGCCAGCACCTGGCTGGGGAACTTCAGCACGTCGATCGGCTTGGCGATGACGCCGGCGAATCCTTCCTCCCCGAACCGCGCGCGATCGGCCTGCATGACCGACGCCGTCAGGGCGACGATCGGAATCGACGCGGTCGCGGCGTCGGCTTTGAGCTGGCGCGTGGCCTCCACGCCATCGATGCCGGGCAGCGCAATGTCCATGAGAACGAGATCCGGGTGGTGTTGGCGCGCGAGGGTCACGCCCTCTTCGCCGCTCGTCGCCTCCACCGTTCGAAAGTCGTTGAACTGGAGGACGTCTCGAGCCAGCTTGAGATTCTTCTCATTGTCTTCGACGATCAGAACCAAGCGGCTCGCTCCGGCGCCACTCACCCTGGCGCGGGCTCCTCGGCCAATGTGGAAGGCGCATGCGACTCTGGTTCGGGCTGGCGGAGCGGCAAGACGACCGTAAAGGTGCTCCCTTCACCGGGAGCGCTCTCGACGCGGAGCTGACCATGATGCAGCTCGACCAGTCTCCGGGTGAGCGCGAGCCCAAGCCCCGTCCCCTCCTGGGTCATGCCCGGCCCGACCTGGTAGAACTCGTCGAAGATCCTGGCCTGCTCCTCGGCCCCGATGCCGACGCCCGTGTCGGCGACCGCGATCTCGACGGTGTCGCCGACGGTCCGCGCCGCAAGGGTGACTTGCCCGCCGTCTGGAGTGAACTTCACGGCGTTCGACAGCAGGTTGAACACGATCTGCTTGATCTTGCGCTCGTCAGCATCCAACAGGCCCACGGATGGATCGACGTGCGTGAGCAGCGCGACGCCCTGGCGCGTCGCACGTTCCCGGACCATGGATAGGGAGTTCTCCACGACCTCGGCGAGCGGGAAGACCGAAACCTGGAGCTCCATCCGGCCCGCCTCAACCTTCGAGAGATCGAGGATGTCATTGATCAGGTTCAGGAGGTGCTGACCGGAGCTCAGGATGTCGTCCAGGTAATCCGCCTGCTTTTCGTTGAGCTCGCCGAACATCTTCTCGCGGAGAACCTGCGAGAAGCCGATGATCGCGTTCAGCGGGGTCCGCAGCTCGTGCGACATGTTGGCCAGGAACTCCGTCTTGTGGCGGCTGGCGGCCTCGAGCTCCTTGTAGAGGCGCCCCAGCTCGTCGTTCATGGCATTGATGTTCGCGGCCAGCGCGCCTAGCTCATCGCGGTTCGAAACAGCCACATGACCCGAGAAATCACCCGACGCGATCGCCGCGAGACGGCTCTCCATGCGCCTGATAGGACCGATGAGCGACCACGAGATGAGATAGCCGAGGACCAGGGCCAGGAGGATGCTCGCCACCGCCACCGCGATGAAGAGTCGCTGCGAATCGGCGAATGAGCTCGCGCTCTGGCGGATGGTGTTCTCGGTCAGGCGCTGGGTGGTGCTGGCCAGACCCCCCGTCAACGCCTTCAGATCCTCGGCGAGCGGCTCAGCCGCGGAGCGTTGAAGATCCAGTCCCTTCCTCGGATCGCCCGCCTGATCGAAGCTCGTGATCTTGCCCATCACCTCGGTAAATGCGGCAAGGTCCGTCCGAATCTTGTCGAGGGTTTTCTGCTCGTCGGCGGGCGGCTCGAATCCGAGCTGCCCGAGGTCCGTTCCCATGCGTGAAAGTGTCGAGACCTGCGTGGCCTGGTCGATCGCAAGGAGGACGTCACCCTTGGGTGCCGACGATGGGCTGTCGCCGGCCCAGACCTTGAGGTCCGAGCCGCCGGCTCGGATCGTGAGCATCAGGCGCAGCTGGGCCGCATCGGTCTGGAGCTCCTGGTACTTCGTCGCTCGCTGCTGAAGCTGCCCAAGCGTCTCGATCCGGGCGTTTGACTCGCCAAGGACCCTGAGGCTGAGGAGAACCAGCACCACGAGAAGCGCAACGATGGTGACGAAGGCGATGAACAGCTTCGTCTGGACCCTCGCCGGCAGCCAGCCAACCGCGCGGACCAGTGGATTGTCGACACGGCTCAGCACGGAGTTGTGCCTCGCAGTCGCATCTTCGCCTCAGTCATCGCCGGAGTTACGAGTCCGCCGTTATTCGCCCAGGACCGGCGAGGCAATGGCCGAGCTGGTGATCAGCCACTTGCCGTTGATGCGCGCCACCTCTTGATTGGCGCCCACCACGTTCACGACGGTCTTGGTACTCGGATCGACATAGTGGCACTCGAAATAGAGCGTGCCCTTGTTCCCGTTGACCGTGGTCTTGATCTTGTAGGCGGGGGTCTCGGACACCCAATGGTTCGTGGATTTGAACGGCGCCGCCTTGGTGGCGAAGAAGTTCCGAATCTGATCCTTGCCGGTGAATGTCTGGGCGCCGACGTTGAATCTCGCGTTGTCGGCCCACAACAACATCATCATGTCGAGGTCGTGGGTCGAAGCCGCCTCGTGCCACTTCACCTCGATCTGGTCGATCGCATACAGGTCCGCCTGACGTTGCAGGTCCGCCTGCGCGGTCGAGGATGGCGCGGATCCTCCGCACGCGGCCAATGAAACGGCCAACGCCAGGCCGCCGAAAACGATCCTCACCATGCTCGGGCTCCTCGCGGCTCTTTCGCTGGGGTGACACCTCCCCATTCGCGCCCATCATCGGGGAGTGGGTCAAGGCGGCAGCCGGGGATCAAGCAGCTTGTAGGTCAATTGCGCGACAACCCAGAGTGGCTCATGTCACGAGCAAAGGTCCCTGCCATGGGTCGCCCGCATCGGCCCAAGGAAGTCCTGAGGCGTCTCAGCGGCTATGCGTGGGATCGCTGATGCCGGGGTCGCCGATGCCGGGGACGGCGAGGTCAGGCTCCGGAACAAGGCGCTCCGGCCCGGCCTCGTCGCTGATCGGATCCGAGGAGGCGTGCTCACGACGAGCGAGGATGCCGAACGGAATCGCCAGTGCCTCGACGGCGGCGGCGATCACGAATGAAGCCCCATAGCTATAGACGTCGGCGGCACGTCCCAGGCCGGGCTGAATCACGACGCCGCCCGCTGACCCCATCAGGGAGTCGAACGAGAGGACCGTCGCGCGCTGCTCGGATGGGATGAGGCCGTTCATGAACGCCTGGCGCATCGGTCCGGTGATGGCGAAGACCAGCGCCCATCCGGTGAGCAGCGCCAGCGCGAGCCAGAAACTGCCGATCAATCCGATCGCCGCCAGGACCGCCACGTTGATGATCCCTCCCAGGATCAGCGCATCGGTCCTGCGGCGGAAGAAGCGACGGACTCGGGACACGAGCAGTCCACCGACGATCCCGGCACCGGCCACGATGGCTGCCGCCAGGCCCGCGATGCCATACGCGCTCTTATTGCCGAACAGCTCGAGCAGGTACGGCTGCGAGGCGTAGAAGACGTAGATACCGACCCCGAAGCTGAACGGCGCGGCGAGCATCAGCCATCGGACCGGAGGCTTGCGGAATCCGCCGTCCACGGAGCCGCGGATCACGTTGCGTACGGCCGCCACCGGACTCACATTGCGCTGCGGCGTGAAGCCGAGATCGCGCATGTACCGCAAGGCGACGATCAGCGTGACGCCCAACAGCGCGGCGCGGAGGACATAGGGCACGCCCAGGTTCGTGAGCTGCGCGACGAAACCGCCGGCCACCGACCCAACCAGCATGGCCGCGCCCCCCACGGTCTGCGCCCGGCCGAACACGTGCTCGAGGTGGCCCTGGAAGCCGGTCGCATTGAGCGCATCGACCAGCCACGCCTCGGTCGCACCCGAGAAGAAGGTGAATCCCAGGCCGAGCAGAATCGAGGCGATCGCCCAGCCCCACAGCGCCGCATGGAGCTGCCACATCACCAGGTACAGGAGGGTGGAGACGAGCAGCGTGGCGGCGCCCAGCACGTACGAGAATCGCCGGCCGCGGGTGTCGGCCACCACGCCGGTCGGCACCTCGAAGATGACCTGGCCAACGGTGAAGAAGGCGTTCGCGGCGAACGCCTCCGCGTTGTTGAGCCCTGCGTCGAGCAGGAAGAGGGTATTGATGCCCCAGATGAACGAGGCAGCCAGTGTGGTGAGCAGCGTGAGGACGAGGTAGGTGCGTTCGACGCTGCGGGTGGGATCGCTGGTCATCACATGAACGAATCTATTCCTTGATCTGGCCGGTCGATGTCAGTATGAAGTGGTGATCAGGACCGCCTCAGCACATGCGCGAATGGCACCGTGGCAGTGGCTCAAGGGCAAGATCATCGATCGTGGCTGAGTTGTCGGAGTGATCGACCATCGGTATCCTCGGTGCGCGCTCATCGAGCACAACCCGGCGGCGGAGTAGCTCAGTGGTAGAGCAGGGGACTCATAAGCCTCCGGATCTATCCGCTGTGGTCCCGAGCGTGGGAAGTGAGCACAAATCCGCTCACTTATGTGCTGTATCGGCGCCGAAGCCAAGAGCACATAACTCCGATACAGCGCATACCTCCCCGATTCCACCGCCCTCCTGCGTCTCGCCGCGCGGCTTGCCCCCGACCATGGCTGGGAGCTGCACGTCGCGCATCTCGACCACGCCCTCCGCGCTGATTCCGCGGATGACGTGCGCTTCGTGACCGACGCGGCCGCGGCTTTGGGGCTGGAGGCGCACGTCCGGCGGACCGATGTCGCCGCCCTTGCCAGGGAGCGTGGCGAGGGGGTGGAAGAGGCGGGGCGGGTCGCCCGGTATGCATTCTTCGACGAGCTCGCGGACGAGCTTGGGCCGAAGGCCCTGGTGATGACCGCGCACACCGCCGATGACCAGGCGGAGACCGTCCTCCTGCACATGGCCCGCGGGACGGGCCTTGCTGGGCTCTCCGGGATCGCCGAGCGTCGCGGGCGCGTCGTCAGGCCGCTCCTCGGCGAGCGGCGGGCGGACCTGCGTGCGGCCCTCGACGCAGCCGGCCTCCGCTACCGGATCGACCCCAGCAACGACGACCGCCGGTTCTCGCGCAACCGCGCCCGCGCGGACCTGCTGCCTGCCTTCGAGGGACTCCACGCGCGGGCGATCGAGGCGGTCGGCAGGATGGCGACACAGGCGGCCGCTGACGATCGGCTGGTGGAGGCCCTCGCCCTGACGGATCTTGCCGCGCGACGCTCCGCGGACGGCTGGATCGACTGGCGCCCCGCCCCCGCGCCCGCCATGGCGGCGCGGCTCGTGCGTGCCGCAGCCGGGCCTTCGGCGCCCTCCGCGGAGCGAACGCAGGCGCTGGTCGCGGCGGCGGGCGACGGACGGGGCGGCCAGTCGATCGAGCTGGGCGGCGGCCGCCGGGCCATTCTGCGAGGCGGCAGGGTACGAATCG
>VBJP01000110.1 GCA_005880165.1 Chloroflexota bacterium
AGCCGATTCCCAACCAGGGAGGTGGCCATCGTCGGCACCGCGCTCGATATGGCGGCCGTCACGGTTGCGGTCTACGTGCAGCCAGGAGCCATCGACGCGTACCTCTTCTACGGACTCGTGGTGCTGGGCGCCGCGCTTCGGTTCGGCCTGGCCGCATCGGTCTGGTCATCGATCGTGTGTTCCGGCCTCTATGCGACCGTGGTCCTCCTGGGAGCCGACGCGGCGGGCGCCGCGCGGGCGCTGCTTCCCGTACGCCTGGTCTACCTGCTGGGAATCGGGCTGGCGGCGGGTCTGTTCGCGCGGGTCGTCATCGGTCGCGCGATGGAAGTCGCACAGCTCCGCACCCGGCTCGTCCAGGAGGAGCGCGAGCGGAGACGCGAGCGAGAAGAAGCCCTGCTGTCGCAGCTGGCGCATGACTTCGGAACGAACCTGGACCGCGATGCGACGGTGACCGCCATCGTCCACAGCACCGGCAGCCTGATGGGCGACTTCGCCGCGCTGTGGCTCGTGGAGTCCGATCCGGCCACCCTGGTTCTCGCGGATGTGGTGGGACGCGACGAGCAGCTCCGCGAGCGCGCCCGGGACCTGGCAGCGGTGCGGGTGCCCCGCATGGGAGAGGGCGTCATCGGCCGGGCGGCGGCGACAGCCACCACCGTGCTGGTCGGACCGCAGCCGCTGCCGATCGCTGACCAGGGCGATCCGGACGGGATCGACGCCCTCGGGCTGCACTCGTTGCTCGCGGTCCCGATCATCGGTCGCGGACGGGTGCGCGGCGTGCTGGTGGCAGCCAGCGCCGGCGGCGCGCCGATCGGCGATGGCGAGCGACGCCTGGCGGAGGCGATCGCTGAGCGGGCGGGGCCGGCGCTCGAGAACGCCGCGCTGTGGGCCGACCTGCAGGAGCAGATGGCCCGCGAGCACGAGGCGCAGCGGGTGAAGGACGACTTTCTGTCGATCGTCAGCCACGAGCTGCGGACGCCGCTCACGTCGATCAGCGGCTATTCGCAGCTTCTCGAACGCCGCCTCCGGGACCGCGCCGAGGCAGCCAAGGAGATCGAGCAGATGCGCGTCATTCGCGAGCAGGCTGGCCGCATGCGTCGCCTCGTGGAGGATCTGCTCGACGTGAGCCGCATCGACCGACGTGGTGGGGTGAGCGTCGAGCCGGAGCCAATGGACCTCGTCGAGGAGCTGTTCGCGGTCGTCGCGCGCACCGAGCGCGAGCACCCCGATCGAACGATCACGCTCAGCGCGCCGCCAAGCCTTCCGATCGAGGCGGATCGCGACCGCATCGCCCAGGTGCTGACCAACCTGGCCGAAAACGCGGTCAAGTATTCGCCGGAAGGCGGTCCGATCGCAATCACCGCGGCTCGCGTCGGCGACGAGGTCGAGCTGCGCGTGTCGGACGAGGGGATCGGGATTCCCGAGGACCTGCGTGAGCGCGTCTTCGACCTGTTCGTTCAGGCGGATGGCGACGTCGCGCAGCGTCGGTTCGGCGGGCTTGGGCTGGGCCTCTACATCACCCGCGCCATCGTCGAGGCGCATGGCGGCAGCGTCCGAGCCGAACCGAACCGACGGACGGCCTCAGGAACCGTGCTGGTCGTCCGCCTCCCGGCGCGGGCCAGGCTGCGGATGCTGGAACCGGAGGCACCCGCCGCGGGGGAGCCACCTTCGTTCGTGGTGCGGCGAGCGTCGCGATAGAGGCTTCCGACACCGGGCGCTAGACTCCGAGGATGCCCCTGGTCCGGCCGCTGCGCGGCATTGGGTACGCGCTGGACCGCTACGGCTCCGAACCGATCCCTGCTCGGATTCGCCTCCCGGACGAGCCGCCGCAGCATCCCGGCCGGGTCGCCGACCTGACCGACCTGGTCTCGCCGCCGTTCGACGTCATCGGCCCCGAACAACGGCGCGCATTGCTCGAGCGGGACCCGCGCAATGCCGTGCGTCTTGAGCTCTCCGCCGAGCCTGAGCCACACGCGGCCGCGGCCGCCACGCTCGCCTCATGGCTCGCGGACGGCACGCTCGAGCGAAGGCCGGATCCTACGCTCTACTACTACAGCCACGCTCGACCGGAGGCTCCCAACGAGCCGTCGGTCGTGGGGGTGCTTGCGCGTGTCCTGCTCGAGCCCTTCGGGAAAGGTGTCCGCGCCCACGAGCACACCATGGGCGCTCCCAAGGCTGACCGTCTCGGCTTGCTCAACGCCACTCACACCCAGCTCTCGCCCATCCTGGGCGTCTATCTCGATGGATCCAGCCGCTACCCGAATCTCATGGGCCGCTCTTGGGCCGATGAGTGGCGGGCGCGCGACGCGGACGGCCTGTTGCACATGCTGGCGGTGGTCGAAGCCGACCCCGAGCTGACGGGGTACCTGTCGCGACAGCAGCTGTTCATCGCCGATGGCCACCATCGGTATGAGACGGCGCTCGCCTATCAGGCCCAGGTGCGCGACGATCCCCGCCGGCGTGAGGCGGCACCCGGAGCCCTGCCGGCGGACTGGGTGATGATGGTGCTCATCAACGCCGAGCTCGAGCAGCTCGAGATCAGGGCCACGCACCGGCTGATTCGCGGCGTGGATGAGCGCGCCCTGCATGGCATGGTCGCCGAGCCGGGACCCCTCTTCCAGGCGCTTCCGATGGCGCCCGTTGAGTTGACGGAGCGGCTTCGTGAGCTGCGTGGGGCCGAGGAGCCCGTGTTCGGCGTGCTCCTGGAGAATGGCTCGAGCTACCTGTTGATCGGTGACGTTGACGGTGTCCGTGATCGGATGCGTCGCGAGCCCCTCAGCACGGCGGTCCAGGGCCTCGACCTGAGCGTCCTGCACACCGCCCTGCTCCGAGACCGCCTGGGCCTCGAGCCAGGCGAGGCCGGGAAGCGCATCCTCTACACTACCGATCCCGCCGACGCACTTGCCCAGGTCCGCTCGGGCCTGGCGCAGGCCGCCCTCCTGGTGCGAGCGCCCCGGCTGGATGAGCTCGCCGCCGTGGCGACCGCCGGTGACGTGATGCCGCAGAAGGCCACTTATTTCTATCCCAAGCTCCTGACCGGAATGGTCTTCTATCCGTTGGAGGACGAGTAGCGCGCATGGTCCAGGC
Source organism: Chloroflexota bacterium (assembly GCA_005880165.1). Taxonomy (GTDB): domain Bacteria; phylum Chloroflexota; class Limnocylindria; order QHBO01; family QHBO01; genus CF-82. The sequence continues at coordinate 3,085 of VBJP01000110.1, forward strand.
GATCAAGCGAGACGAGGTCTACATCGAGCCGGAGGGGATCTACGTTGAGACCCATCAGCCCGAGCGCCGATCGCGCAAGCCACCACTGCTGCTGGTGCACGGAGTCCTCACCGGATCGTGGCTGTGGTCCAGCTTTGCGGCCTTCTTCGCCGAGCGGGGCTGGGAGGCGCACGCCATGAACCTCCGCGGCCACTACACCTCGGATCTCGCCGACCTGGCGGCGACGAGCATGCGGGACTTCGCCGACGACGTTGGTGTGGCGATCCGCCAGCTGGGCCGTCCACCGGTGGTCGTCGCCTGGGGCATGGGCGCGCTCGCAACCCTGCTCTACGCCGAACGCAATCCGGTCCTGGGCCTCGTGCTGCTGGCCCCTTCGCCGCCCGCGGCGGCGCTACCGCGCCGCCCGGATGACGAGGAGCTGAAGTCCGTTCCTGACGTCTACGACGCACGCTGGTGGGGCTGGATCGCCCCCATGGACGAGCTCCGCTCGTGGCTGCCCGACCTGAGCGAAGGCGAGCTGGGCAAGATGCAGGAGATGCTCGCCGGCGCGCGAGAATCGGGGAGTGCCCGCCGTGAGCGGATGCTCGGGGTCGAGGTCGACCCGGCGCGGATCAACGTCCCGACCCTGGTCATCGGTGCCGGCCTGGACGACGTCATCCACCCTTCGGAGGCACGCATGACCGCTGACTTGCTGGGAGGCACGTACGAATACTTCGCAAGCGCCAGCCACTTCGGGTTGGTGATGGGGTCCGGGACCTGGCCGGAGGTGGCGGGAAGCGTCCTGGGCTGGCTCGAGGAGCGACGCCACGCCATGAACGCCGTTCTCGCGGGGGCGGGAGCCGGCGTCACCCGATAGGCGCGGCCGCCGGCGCCTGGGCCACGCGCGCATCGTTCCGGCGCATATTCGTCGAATACTGAGAATTACGGTGGATTCGCGCGGTCGCGCTGGCCGTAATCGTCACTCAACTGAGAATTACGGTGGCCTTGGCGCGGTCCCGCTCGCCGTTAATCGTCACTCAACTGAGAATTACGACCCGTCACGCGGTATGGCTCCACTGGTCCTCGCCGATGGCTCGCTGCGACCGAGAAAGGGACGGCTCATCGAGGCTCGGCCACTTCCGCAACGAGCGTCGGCCGCGAGTTGCGCGGTTGACACACATCATTCGGCCCCACTACCCTTAGCCTCGTGTTGAATATCAATGAGAACCTAAGGGAGCCGGGCAGCAGCGGCCCCGCGGCCAGCGGCCCCCGGACCTCCGCCGCCCCCGAGACCAAGGAGCAGCTCGTCCACGAAATCCAGGATGCGATGGCCGCCGCGCGGGCCGCCGGCATCCGACAGGGGTTCCAGAACCTCATGGGTCGTTCCGTGAGCATGACCCACATGCACGTGCTGGCCAAGCTGCGCCTGGCCGGCCCGCTGCCGATGAGTCGGCTGGCCGAAGCGCTCGACGTCTCTCACGCCAGCGCGACGGGCATTGTCAACCGGATGGAGGAACGTGGCCTGGTCGAGCGGATGCGGGACGGCACGGATCGCCGCGTGGTCCTGGTCGGGCTGACCGATGGCGGCACTGCCGCACTCGAGGAGATCGAGGCTCGCGGGCGAGAGTTCTTTGGTCGCCTGCTGGACCAGCTCACGAAGGACGAGCTCATCCAGCTGCGGAACGGGTTCCGGGCCATGCATCGGGCCAGCCAGAAGATGGTCGAGCAGGAGATCGCGACGCAAGAGCACGGGCCAAGGCGCCCAGGAAAGGTCGGAAAGGTCCAGCCCGCATGAGCGACCAATCGGTCATCTCTGTCCACAACCTCGCCAAGAGCTTCGGCCCGGTCGAGGCCGTGCGAGGCATCGACCTGGACGTTCAGCCGGGAGAGATCTTCGGCTTCCTCGGCCCGAACGGCGCCGGCAAGTCGACGACGATCAACATCCTGTGCACGCTGATGCGCGCGACGTCTGGCACCGCTAGCGTGGCGGGCATCGACGTCGACCACGACCCTGCGGCGGTCCGCTCGCGCATCGGTCTCGTTTTTCAGGACCCCTCGCTCGACCAGCAGCTGACTGCCCGCGAGAACCTCGAGTTCCACGCCTTCGTCTACGACGTGCCGGCCAACGTCCGCAAGCAGCGCATCGCCGAGGTGCTCGAGATGGTCGACCTGACCGATCGCGCGGACTCGGTGGTGATGACCTATTCGGGCGGCATGCGGCGCCGCCTGGAGATCGCACGCGGCATGCTGCACACCCCCGACGTGCTCTTTCTCGACGAGCCGACCATCGGTCTGGACCCGCAGACGCGACGTCACATCTGGGGCTACCTGGGCGAGCTGCCCAAGCGGGCCGGCGTCACGATCTTCATGACCACCCACTACATGGACGAGGCGGAGTACTGCGGCCGCATCGCCATCATCGACCACGGCGAGATCCAGGCGGTCGGGACGCCGGACGAGCTGAAGAAGATGGTCGGCGGAGACGTGGTCAGCATCACCACCAGTGACAACCTCGCGGCGCTCCCCGAGATCGAGGCGATCGCCGGCGCCAAGCCGATCGTCGACAACGGCACCCTACGCGTCGAGGTTCCAGACGGGGCCGCCTTCGTTCCGCGTCTTGTCCGCGAGACGAGCGTGGAGGTGACGTCGGTGGCCTTCCGGCGGCCTAGCCTCGACGATGTGTTCCTCAAGCTGACCGGACGCGCCATTCGCGAGGAGGAGGGCAGCTCCACCGACATGATGCGCATGATGGGCAGGGCCTGGATGGGGAGGGGACGACGATGAGCACACCCAACGGAGTCATCACCGCGCCGCGGGTGAAGGAGCGCGGCGCACGTCGCGGCACCCTCTGGCCCACGCTGCGTGCGATCTACATCATCTGGTACCGGGACGTGCTGCGGTACTGGCGCGATCGCACGCGGCTGGTCGCGTCGCTGGCGCAACCGCTCCTGTTCCTGATCGTGTTCGGCACGGGCCTCAGCTCCGCGCTGTCCGGCGCCGGAGGCGGATTCGCGGGGC
>VBJP01000032.1 GCA_005880165.1 Chloroflexota bacterium
TCCGGGCACGGCGGCATGCTGCCGGCGGGAGCCGTGCTGACCGGAGGCGGGGCGCGCCTGAGCGGAGCCGCCGAGCTGGCGCGCGAGGTGCTGCAGATGCCGGTCCGCGTCGGGGCGCCCCAGGGGGTCGGCGGCCTCATGGACCAGCTGGCCAATCCGGCGTTTGCCACGCCCATCGGCCTGTTGGTCTGGGGGGCCAACCACCTGGGCGCCGAGCCGATCGGCTACACCCCCAGCCCATCCCTGGGCGGTGGCGTCGGACGGGTGATGGACTGGCTGCGAGGGCTCTTCCCGGGCTGACTGGCGGCCGACTGATCGGGCCCGGCCGGGCGGCTGGCTGTGGACATCAGTGCTCACGCTCCACCGCCCGTGCGAACCGTGTGGATAACCTCGCCACGCAGTGTGGAAAAAACCGGCAACGCCGGAGGTAGGGGATCGGTAGAATCGGTCAAACCCGAAGCGAGACGGGTTTTGCCGGTCATAACCAGCCTTGCCAGGGAGAGACCCGATGCCGCTCCGGTCGGACGCAGAGCACTTCGCACTCATCAAGGTCATCGGCATCGGTGGCGGCGGGACCAACGCCGTGAATCGGATGATTCGTGCCGAGATGATGGGCGTCGAGTTCATCGCGGTGAACACCGACGCACAGGCGCTCCTGCAGAGCGACGCCCCCCACAAGATCCGCATCGGCGACAAGCTGACCCGCGGCCTGGGCGCGGGGGCAGATCCGGGCGTCGGCCAGCGTGCCGCCGAGGAGGACAGCGAGAAGATCTACGAGGCGCTCAAGGACGCCGACATGATCTTCATCACCGCGGGCATGGGCGGTGGCACCGGGTCGGGTGCGGCGCCGGTCATCGGCGAGATCGCCAAGGACCTTGGCGCGCTGACGGTGGGGGTCATCACCAAGCCGTTCTCCTTCGAGGGCGTCCGACGCAAGCTGATCGCCGAGCAGTACAGCGAGGGGCTGAAGGAGAAGGTCGACACCCTGATCACCATCCCCAACGATCGGCTGCGGGAGGTGGTCGACAAGAAGACGTCGATCCTGGATGCCTTTCGGGTGGTGGACGACGTCCTCCGCCAGGGCGTGCAGGGCATCAGCGACCTGATCACGGTCCCGGGCCTCATCAACCTGGACTTCGCTGACGTCCGGACGATCATGCGCGACGCCGGCTCCTCGATGATGGGCATCGGGCTCGGCACCGGTGAGAACCGGGCGATCGAGGCAGCCAAGGCGGCGGTCATGAGCCCGCTCCTGGAGGTCAACATCCAGGGTGCGCGCGGCATCCTGTTCAACGTCACGGGCGGCAGTGACCTGGGCCTCTTCGAGGTGAACGAGGCGGCCGAGGTCATCAAGGAGGCGGCCGACCCTGAGGCGAACATCATCTTCGGCACGGTCATCGACGATCGCATGCGCGACGAGGTCAAGGTAACCGTCATCGCCACCGGCTTCGACGGCTCCAAGAAGACCAAGCCGGCGCGTCAGGTGGGAGCCGAGCAGGCGAGTGGAATCGACGCAGCGCTCGACGAGCGGAGCCGGGAGATCCTGGCCGAGATCGAGCGCGAGCGGCAAGAGCGCGCCGCGCTCGAGGACCAGATGGCGCCCGTCTCGCCGTTCGCGCGAAGCGAGCCCGCCCGCGAGTCGCGTGTCACCGAGCGCCAGGCGGTGCCCGTCCGACCTTCCGGTCTGGACCGTCCCGCGTACGGCGACACCGACCTCGACATTCCGAGCTTCCTGCGCCGCAAGAGCGACTAGGGATGCGCGGGTCTTCCGCCCGCGAGCTGCATGGACCGATGAGCCCCGGTCGCCGCCGGGGCTCCTGACGTCCGCCGCGCTCCAACACCCGTGCTGCCGGTCGACGAGCCCCGGCTGAGCGCGGACCTCGTCCGCGAACGCCACGAGCGACTGCGCGCGCGCCTGCGCGAGGCGGCCGAGCGCGCCGGCCGCGATCCGGACGGGTTCCGGATCGTGGCGGTGACCAAGGGCTTCGGGATCGACGTGGTACGCATGGCGCTGGAGACCGGCCTGCGTCGGATTGGCGAGAACCGGGTGCAGGAGGCGCTTCCCAAGGTTGCCGCCGTGCCGGACGCCGAGTGGCACCTGGTCGGCCACCTGCAGTCCAACAAGGCGCGGCAGGCGGTCGCTGCGTTCCACTGGATGCACTCGGTCGACGGCCTTCCCCTGCTCCGGCGACTGGAGGCGATCGCCCACGACGCCGGTCGTCAACCCCAGCTCCTGCTGCAGGTGAACCTGAGCGGGGAAGCGACGAAATCCGGCTTCGAGGCGCAATGGTTCGAGGCCGAGACCGCGGGCCGCGGCGAGCTGGGGGTCGCCATTCGCGAGCTGCGGCACGCCCGCGTGCGCGGGCTCATGACCATGGCGCGCGGCGGGGCCGGCGAGAATGAGGCAAGGGCCACCTTCTCCCGCCTGCGGGAGCTGCGCGACCACCTCGAGGCCTCCGTCGCGATGGAATTACCGGAGCTGTCGATGGGCATGACCGCGGATGCTGAGCCGGCGGTCGCGGAGGGCGCGACCCTCGTCCGGGTCGGCACGGCGCTGTTCGGACCACGCCCGGATTGATCGCCGCGGTCCACCGGTGCCGCTGCGATATCCTGCCTCCTCGATGAGCCACATCCTGGCGACCTTCGTGACGATGCTGGCTGGCGTCCTCTCGTTGCTCGTGCTGGTCCGTGTCGTGCTGAGCTGGACGAACGCCGAGGGAGGGGGCGGATTCACCGCCTTCGTGTACCAGGCGACCGAGCCGCTGCTGGGTCCCATCCGGCGCATCCTCCCGCCGATGGGCGGCCTCGACTGGTCGCCCTTCATTGCCATCATCGTTCTGAGCTTCATTGCCCGGCTTTTCGCCGGTCTGTAGCGTGGCGGTCGTGGTCCTGCGTGTGGCGCCGGGGGCGTCAAGCGACCGGGTCGGCCCGCACGTCGAGGGAATCCTTCATGTCCGGGTCACCAAGCAGGCTGCCGATGACGAGGCCAACCGCGCCGTGGTCCGGCTCGTGGCCGACGCCATCAGAGTGGCGCCTTCCACCCTCGTGCTGCGCTCGGGTCGTCGCTCGCGGGTGAAGCGGCTCGAGGTCGAGGGCCTCGACCCTGGCGAGCTGAGCCGCCGCCTCGCACGCCTCGTCTAGATCAAGGACCGCCGCTATACTGCGTCTCCCCAACGTGGGCGATTAGCTCAGCTGGTTAGAGTGCACGGTTCACATCCGTGAGGTCACTGGTTCGAGTCCAGTATCGCCCACCAGCACACCCGCAACGGACCACACGATGAGGCCTCTCGCGCGCGTCCGCGCCCGGCTGCGGGCGATCCGCATCCTCGAGCCGCTCGCCAACCGCGACTACCGCCTCCTCACGGCTGGCTCCTTCGTCTCGCTGTTGGGCGACGGCTTCTTCGCAGTCGCGCTGGCCTGGCAGGTGTACGAGATCAGCAACGTGCCCTCCGCGCTGGCGGTCGTCGGGGTGGCGTGGACGCTGCCGCTGGTCAGCTTCCTTCTGCTGGGCGGAGTGCTGACCGACCGATACGATCGGCGCTGGCTGATGATCGGCGCAGACCTCGTCCGCGCGGCGGCAGTCGGAGCTCTCGGGTTGTTGTCGATCACCGGCGCGATCCAGCTGTGGCACGTCATGGTGCTTATCGCCTTCATGGGCGCCGGCGACGCCTTCTTCAATCCCGCGTCGACCGCCATCGTGCCGGACCTGCTTGCCGCCGAACGGCTTCCCCAGGCGAACGCGCTGCAGGGCCTGGTGCGGCCGCTGATGATCCGCCTGGTCGGTCCGGCGCTGGGCGGGTTCGTGGTGGCGGTCCTCCATGCGGGAAGTGCGTTCGTGGTCGACGGTGCAACCTTCCTCCTGTCCGCGGCTGCGCTGCTGGCCATCCGGACGCGACCATCGCACATGGCCTCCAGCCACGGCGTGCGACGCGCGTTCGCCGAGATGGGGGAGGGCTTCCGGTTCGTCATCGCCAACCCATGGTGCTGGGCGACGCTCATCGCGGCCATGTTCAGCCTGCTCGTCTTCATCGGTCCGGTGCAGGTCCTGCTGCCCTACCTGGTCAGGAACCACCTGCAGCTCGGCCCTGAGGCGCTCGGCGAGCTCTATGCGGTGAGCGGCGTGGGGGCGGTGCTGTGCGCGCTCGCCGTCGGCCAGCTTGGGATCCCTCGCCTGCGGATCACGCTGATGTACGCCTCCTGGACGTTGGGCGTCGCCCTCCTCGCCGGGTACGGGCTCATGGGCGCGCTGTGGCAGGGATTCTTCATCGCCTTCGCCACGGCGGGCCTCTTCGAGATCGGGTCGATCATCTGGGCGACCCTTCTTCAGGAGCTCGTGCCCCGAACGCTGCTCGGCCGCGTCTCGAGCCTGGACTGGCTCGTCTCGACCGGCCTGGTGCCGGTCAGCTTCGCGCTCACCGCACCGGTGGCGGGCTGGCTCGGACCACAGGCCACCATGGTCGCGGGCGGCCTGCTGGGTGCCGTGCTGATGGGGATGCTCCTGTTCGTGCCCGGCGTCCGGGACCCGGAGCGGGGCCGACCGAGCGCGATCTCCTTCGAGCCCGGCCGTGGTGCCGCCGACGACTAAGGAAGGACCGATGGCCTCGCCGGAACCCCTGCGCATTGCCCTCTTCGGAGAGTCGTACCTGCCCTACCTCTCGGGAGTCACGATCGCGACCGATGCGCTGGCCCGCGGGCTGATGGAGGCCGGCCAACGCGTCCTGCTGGTCATGCCGCGACCAGCGCACGAGCCCCCATCGCCGACGCCGCACGATCCGGCTGTCGCCTGGCTGCCGTCGTACCAGCCTCCGCCGCCAGCACCGACCGGCTACCGAATTCCGATTCCCGTTGCGTCCGCCGCGCTGCGCGCGGCGCGCGCCTTCCGGCCCCAGGTCGTCCACGCCCAGTCGCCATTCGTTTCGGGCCTCATGGCATGGCGACTGGCACGTTCGGTGGGAGCGCCGCTCGTCTTCACGCATCACACCCGCTTCAGCGACTACCGACACTACCTGGGCCCGCTGGCCGCCCCCGGGGCGGCGCTCATGTCTGCCTATCTGCGGCGCTTCTGGCTCGGCTGTGCCGCCATCATCGCGCCGGGAACCGAGCTCGCCGCCGAGATCTCCGGTGCCATAGGAAGCCAGCGTGGCAGGCCCCTGGTACGGGCCATCCCGACCGGCCTGGACCTGGACTGGATCGCCGCGGTCCCCGAGGGCCATCCGCGGCGAGAGGCCGGCTGGACACCGGGCGCGGACTTCGTGGTCGCCTCGCTCGGGCGCCTTGCGCGGGAGAAGAGCGTCGATTTGCTGCTGGAGGCATTTGCCCGGGCGGCCATCGATCGTCCGGAGCTGCGCTTCCTTCTCATCGGCGGCGGGCCGCTTGAGGAGGTGGTACGGCGACGCGGCCAGCGCGACGACCTGCGCGGGCGCCTCCTGGTCACCGGTCAGCGATCCCGCGAGGAGGCGTTGGGACTCCTCAAGGCCTGCGAGCTGTTCGCCTTCGCCTCCCGGACCGAGACGCAGGGCCTGGTCGTGGCTGAAGCGCTCGCTTGCGGCGTACCGGTCGTCGCTCTCGAGGGCCCGGGTGTGCGTGACGCGGTGCTGGACGGGATGGACGGCGTCATCCTGCCTCGCGAGCCGGAATCAGCCGCGGCCGAGCGGTTGAGCTCTGCGCTCATTGCGCTTGCCAGCGATCCCGAGCGGCGAGATGCGATGGCTCGAAACGCTCGCGAAGGTGCCTCCCGGTTCGGCGTGCAACGACGTGTGAGCGACGTCGTGGACCTCTATCGCCAGACCCTCGCATCCCGATGACGGCCCGCGTACAATGCCGGCCATGCGAGTGAGTCTCACGGCCCGCTTCGTCTCCCACCCATTGATCGACTTCGGTTCCGGCCGCGCCACGCGCGGCCGTCCACGTCTGGGGTTGCAGGCCGGAGACACGGTCTACCATCGGCCCCGCCGCCTGCGACAGACGGTCCCGACCATCGACGCCCTCCGCTCGCAGACGAGCCGATTCAGCTTCCCGGCGGTCGGTCGCGTGGGCCGCGTCCGCGCGCGCCGGCAGGGGACCCCGCTCGGCACCCCGCGCGTCCGTCGCGCCTAGGAGGCGTGGCTCCGCTGCGCAACGCGCGCGCCACGTCAGCCGGGGGAGTCGTACATCGGTCCGAACAGGGACGCCAGGCGATTCTGCTCGTCCATCGCCGTAGCCCGTTGCTCTGGGCGCTGCCGAAGGGCACCCCCGACAGCGGCGAGTCGATCGAGGAAACCGCCCGCCGCGAGACCCGCGAGGAGACGGGGATCGAGGTCGAGATCGAAGCCTCGCTCGGGTCGATCAGCTACTTCTTCGTCCGCGATCGGATCCGCTTCCACAAGAGTGTCCACTTCTTCCTCATGCGCCCGGTGGGCGGGAGCATCGACCAGCACGACCACGAGTTCGACGAGGTGCGCTGGTTCCAGCTCGAGGAGGCGCTGGAAATCATGTCCTATGCCACCGAGCGCGATGTCGTCGACCGCGCCGCGCAGCTACTCGCTCGTCAGGAGGCGAGGGCGTGACGGAGCCGATGGCGACCGCCTCAGCAGCCCCCCGCAACGGCGCGTCGCCGGCCGGTGAGCAGGCTGTCCTGCGGCGGACGCCGCTGTACGAGGTCCACCGTACGCTCGGCGCCCGGATGGTGGCCTTCGCCGGCTGGGAGATGCCAGTGCAGTACGCGTCGATCATCGACGAGCACCGCACGGTGCGCACCGCGCTGGGTCTCTTCGATCTCTCCCACATGGGCGAGCTGCTCGTCTCCGGTCCCGATGCGCTGGCTTACCTGCACTACTGCGTCATCTCCGACCCGGGCAGCCTGGCTCCCGGACAGGCCCAGTATTCAATGCTGTGCGGGCGCGATGGCGGGGTGATCGACGACCTGATCATCTACCGCATCCACGAGGGGTACCTGCTCGTCTGCAACGCGGCCAACCGCGAGGCGGACGTCGCGCACCTGCGCGGGCTCCTCGCCCCCGGCGGGTTCAACGCCACGCTCGAGGACCGCAGCGACGCGACGGGCCTGGTCGCGCCCCAGGGTCCGCGCGCCGTCGAGCTGCTCAAGACCCTGACCGACGCCGACATCGACGGTCTCGGCTACTACCACGCGACTCCCGGCGTGGTGGCGGGCATCGAGTGCCTCATCGCTCGCACCGGCTACACCGGCGAGGACGGCTTCGAGCTCTTCTGCCTGGGATCCCAGACCGAGGCTCTATGGCAGGCGGTTCACGACGCCGGCCAGGCCTTTGGTCTCAAGCCCTGCGGGCTCGGCAGCCGCGACACGCTGCGCCTCGAGGCGGGAATGCCGCTCTACGGCAACGAGCTGGACTGCGATCACAACCCGTACGAGGCCAACATGGGCTGGGCGGTCAAGCTCGAGAAGGGGGAGTTCGTGGGCCGTGCGGCCCTCTCCCGCATCCGCGAGCGGGGTGCCCGACGACGGCTGGTCGGCCTGGTCATGCGCGACAACGCCGTCGCGCGGCACGGCTACCAGGTTCGGGTTCCGGGCAACGGATCGGGCGTGGTGACCAGCGGAACCGCCTCCCCCACGCTCAACGAGAAGATCGCGATGGCCTACCTGCCCACTCCGGCGGCAAGGGTGGGTAGCGAGGTCGAGGTGCTCGTCCGTGGACGCCCCTATCGCGCTGAGCAGGTAAAGTTGCCCTTCTACCGCAGGGCGCGCTGAGGGGAGGCGCATCGGCGGCAGATCCACTCGCCAGCAGCCCGTCCGGCGCCGGTCCGTTCGGTGCCGGACGTCGGACGTTCCGCATGGAGCCCACGATCGCGTGACCTACCCGGATGACCTCCGCTATTCCAAGGACCATGAATGGGTGCGCGCCGACGGGTCGACGGCGACCATCGGCATCACCAGCTTCGCGGCCGACGAGCTGGGCGACATCGTGTTCGTCGAGCTCCCCGAGGTGGGCGCGGCGCTGAAGCAATTCGCGGCCTTCGGTGTGGTCGAGAGCGTGAAGGCGGTGAGTGACCTGTTTGCCCCGCTCTCCGGCACGGTCAGCGAGGTGAACGCACGCCTGCAGACCGAGCCGGAGCTCCTCAACAGCGACCCGTTCGGCGACGGGTGGATTGCCAAGGTCGACGTGGCCGATGGCGACGAGCTGAAGGCGCTGCTGGACGCGGACGGCTACGCCAAGCTGACCAGCTGAGGACCGTCCAAGCCCATGGCCTACGCCCCGCACACCCTCGATGACCGCGACGCCATGCTTGCCGCCATCGGGGTCGGTTCGGTGGACGAGCTCTTCGCCGACATCCCCGACTCCGTGCGGGCTCGGGCCTTCGACATCCCGCCACCCCTCACCGAGCAGGAGGTGCGCCGCGAGCTGACGCGCCTGGCGGGACGGAATCGGATCCCGGAGGTCAGCTTCCTGGGTGCCGGCGCATACCGGCATCTCGTTCCGGCGGCGGTCATGGAGGTCATCGGCCGCAGCGAGTTCGCCACCGCCTACACGCCCTACCAGCCCGAGGTCAGCCAGGGCACGCTGCAGAGCATCTACGAGTTCCAGACGTTGGTCTGCGAGCTGACCGGCATGGAGGTGGCGAGCGCCAGCCACTACGACGGGGCGACCGCCACCGCGGAGGCGGCGCTGATGGCCTGTCGCCTGACCCGCCGCGACACGGTGGCGATCTCGTCCGCGGTCAATCCACAGGTTCGCCGGGTCCTCGACACCTACTGCTCCGGTCCAGGGATCCGGGTCATCGAGGTGGAAGCGGACATCGCCGAAGGGGGGAGCGGACTGACGCCGATCGATGCGGCCGAGTCGTCGCTCGACGAGCACGTCGCGTGCCTGGTCGTCCAGCACCCGAACTTCTTTGGCGGGATCGAGCCGATGGCGGAGCTAGCGGCGACCGCGCATCGGCATGGCGCGCAGTTCGTGGCCGTGGTCGAGCCGACCTCGCTCGCCATCCTCGAGGCACCGGGTGCCTACGGCGCCGACATCGTCGCCGCCGAGGGACAGCCGCTCGGCATCCCGCTCAGCTTTGGTGGGCCCTACGTGGGCCTCATGGCGGCACGCATGGACTCGGTGCGGCAGATGCCCGGTCGACTGGTGGGCGCCACGCGCGACGCCGCCGGGCGGCGGGGCTACGTGCTCACTCTGCAGGCTCGCGAGCAGCACATTCGCCGCGAGAAGGCGGCCAGCAACATCTGCACCAACCAGGCGCTGTGCGCGCTCGCGGCGACCGCCTACCTTTCCGCCGTAGGACCCGAGGGCCTCCGGGAGGTGGCCGAGCTGTCGATGGTCCAGACCCGGCACGCCATCTCCACGCTGGAGGCCGCGGGCGTGGGCGAGCGACGGTTCAGCGCGTCCTACTTCGCCGAGGCGGCGGTCCGCATCCCGGACGCCAAACGACGGCACGCAGCGCTCGCCGAGCAGGGCGTCCTTGCCGGCTTTCCGCTGGAAGATGCGTATCCCGCGCTGCGGGACTGCCTGCTGGTCGCCGCCACCGAGCTGACCACCGACGACGACGTCGCGCGGCTGGTCGAAGCGCTCGAGGCGACCCCGTGAGCGTCACAGAGCGTCCCGCCGCGCCAGCCGGAGCCCCATCCGACGGGGATGCCTCCGGGCGTGGCGCGGCTTTCAGCTCGGCGGTCGGCGGTGAGGAGCTCCGGGTCGTGCAGCCGCTCATCTTCGCCTCGTCGCGACCCGGCCGGCGCGACGTCCGATTCCCGAAGCCGTCGGATGCGGCACAGGCGGCTGCCGCCTCGCAGCTCGAATTGCCGGCGGAGGCCCTACGGACAGCGGCGGCGCGGCTGCCGGAGGTGAGCGAGCTCGACCTCCTTCGCCACTTCAATCGGCTCAGCCACCTGAACCACGCCATCGACCTGGGGTTCTACCCGCTGGGCTCGTGCACGATGAAATACAACCCAAAAGTCAACGAGTGGGCGGCCCGCCTGCCCGGACTGAGCGAGTCCCATCCCCTGGATCCGCCCGAGCTGAGCCAGGGTAGCCTCGAGATCCAATGGCTCCTTGCCGAGCTGTTGCGCGAAATCAGCGGGATGGCCGCCGTCAGCCTTCAGCCCGCCGCCGGCGCGCAGGGGGAGCTGACCGGACTGCTCATGGCCCGCGCCTACCATCGGTCCAGGGGGGAGGGCGAGCAACGCACCACGGTGTTGGTACCCGACAGCTCGCATGGGACGAACCCGGCGACCGCCACAATGGTCGGCTACCGGACGATCACCATTCCCTCGAACGAGCGTGGCGGGATCGACCTCGCCGCGCTGCGGGAGGCGCTTGGTTCGGACACCGCCGCGCTGATGATCACCAACCCCTCGACCTTGGGCATGTTCGAGGACCAGATCGATCAGGTGGTGGCGGCCGTGCATGAGGTCGGCGCGATCGCATACATGGATGGCGCCAATCTGAATGCCATCCTGGGTCGCTTCCGGGCCGGGGACGCTGGTTTCGACGTCATGCACTTCAACCTGCACAAGACGTTTTCAACGCCGCACGGCGGCGGAGGACCGGGAGCCGGGCCCGTAGGCGTCAGCGAGCGCCTGGCCCCCTTCCTGCCCGAGCCGGTGCCGGTGCTCGTGGAAGGCAGCCCAGATGAGGTCAAGCGCAACGCCTGGGCAGGTCGCACCACGCCGGGCGCGCGCTTTGCACTGGAGGCGGAGGGGACGCGTGAGCAGAGCATCGGCAAGGTCCGGGCCTTCGCCGGCAACTTCGGCATGCACCTGCGTGCCTATACCTATATCCGTAGCAACGGCGACGCGGGCCTTCGTGAGGTCAGCGACGACGCGGTGCTCGCCGCCAACTACCTGCGCGTGCGCCTGACCGATGCCTACGACCTGCCGTACGACCGCATTTGCAAGCACGAGGTGGTCTTCAGCGGTCGGCGTCAGAAGCGCGAGCATGGGGTCACCACGCTGGACATCGCGAAAGCGATCCTCGACTACCAGATCCACCCGCCCACGATCTACTTTCCCCTGATCGTCGAGGAGGCACTGATGATTGAGCCGACCGAGACGGAGAGCCTCGAGACGCTCGATCGTTTCGTGGCGGTCATGCATGAGATCGCCGAGCGTGCCGCCCGCGATCCTGCCGCGCTCAGGGCCGCCCCGACGACGACACCAGTCGGCCGGCTCGACGAGGCGTCGGCGGCCCGCCGGCCCGATCTGAGGCACGACTTCGGCACCGCATAGGCCGGCCCACCGGCTCATCAGGATGTGCGTGCTTGACCTCAGATGGCGGCATGGGGGTAGGATTCGGCGCTAAGCGGCGCATCGAACTCGGGGTGCCCAGTGGTGACGAAGCAGCCGGACGGGCTCGTCGCGCGCATGAGGTCGGGGGACCTCGACGCGTTCGAGGAGTTCTTCAGCACCTACAAGCGGCCTGTCTATACCACCGCGCTGGCCATCACCCGTGACCCGTTCCTGGCCGAGGAGATCCTGCAGGATTGCTTCGTCAAGGCCTACCACGCCAGGCATCGGCTCCGAACCGATCGTTCTCCGCTGCCGTGGCTCCATCGGGTCGCCACCAACCTGTGCTACAGCCGCATCGCCCGCCGCAGGGTGACGATCGAGCCCATCACCTCGCTGATCAGCAACCTGGTTGCGGACCTGACCTCGCGCCCGGACCAGGTGGTCGAATCCCGCGAGATCATCGAGGTGCTCCAGCGCGCCATCGACGCGCTGCCCCCGAAGCAGCAGAGCGCCATCATCCTCTACTACCTGCATGGCTACTCGCTCGCCGAAGCGGCCGAGATCGCGGCTTGCAACGTCGGCACCATGAAGTCGCGGGTGCATTACGCACTCAAGGCGCTGCGATCGCGGCTCCCCGAGGAGCAGCGCGCGCCAGCCGGTGCAAGGGTGTCGATCAGTGAGCTGTAGCCGGGCACGTCGCGAGCTGCTCGAGCAGTTTGCCCTCGGCGAAGAGCTCGGGTCTCGCTCTGGGCCGCACCTGGCCCACCTGCAGGCCTGCGCGGACTGTCGCCGGGAGGTGGGCATGGACCGGGAGCTGGTCGAGAACCTGCGTCGTGCGCTTCGACAGCGGGTGGAGGGCAGCGCTCCGTCTGAAGCGAGCTGGGAGCTGGTTCGCCGTCGGACGATTGACCGCCCGGAGCGGCCCTGGACGGCTCGCGTGGTGCGGTGGGGAGGGATGGTGTCCGCCGCCGCCGTCGCCGGCACCATGATGTTCGCCGTTGCCACCGCTCCCGAGAACCGGTTGTTCCCGGAGACCCAATCGCCGTTCGTCGCCTCTGCGGCCAGGCGGGCCGTCCCGCCCGTCGATGAGGACCGTGGCTTGTCTCCGGCGGACTCGAGCACGTACAGTGCGCCGCAGACGGAGCCCCCGCTGCCGGGCTGGCCCAAGAAGACGCAGATATCCGATGCACCTGCAGCAGGCGTCGGAGAAACGCTGCTGAGCACCGGACGCATGCGGGCGGCCCGCGCAGGGAGTTGAACCTGACAGGCCTAGCGCTGGTATTAAGGATGTGGCATGGTTCGCGCGATTAGGTTAAGGCCGGGCTTAATCTTGCTGCGCGAGTCCGGATTCGCTCGAACCATCGGTGGGCAGGGTTTCGTTTCCATAACCGCACCGGAGGAATAATCTCCTCGCCATGGTTGCCGTCCCAAGTTCGGAAGTCGCCGGCTTCCAGGGAGAGGCCCAGGCCCAGACCAGCGGCCGCAGCCTGCGCCAGATCGTCTGGGCGCGCCTCAGTCGCGACCGTCTCGCCATGGTCTGCATGGTCGTCCTGGTGCTCTACTATCTCATCGCCATCGTCGGGCCGGTCGTGGCCGGCGTGTTCGGCATCAGCCCGTACACCCTCCACTCGGAGTTGATCAGCGATCTCGGTGGCAAACCGTTCGGTGCATTGGGAGGCATCAGCTGGGCCCATCCACTCGGCGTGGAATGGGGGACCGGGCGCGACATCTCCGCTCAGTTGATGTTTGGGCTGAGGATCTCGCTCGTCATCGCGACGAGCGCCACACTGATGACGGTCGCCCTCGGCACCGTCATCGGCATCGTCGCCGGCTACAGCGGTGGCTGGACTGACAACCTCATCGGGCGCCTGATGGACCTGGTCCTTGCGTTCCCGTTCTTGCTCATCGTCCTGGCCCTGTCGGGGGTCCTCACCGATCGCCTGACCAGCCTTGGGATCCCTGAGGGAAACGTGTCGCACATCGTTTACCTGATCCTGGTGATGAGCGTCTTCGGCTGGCCTTACCTGGCCCGCATCGTGCGCGGACAGGTGCTGAGCCTCCGGGAACGCGAATTCGTGGAAGCGGCGGTCGCCATGGGGGCGAACAAGCGGCGGATCCTGTTCACGGAGATCCTGCCGAACCTTTGGGCACCGATCCTCGTCTATGCGACCCTCACGCTTCCCGCGTACATCGGCCTCGAAGCCGTGCTCTCGTTCCTCGGTGTGGGCGTGCTTCCGCCAGATGTCACCTTCGGATCGATGCTCGCCAGCTCGGTGAGCTACTTCCAGGTCGTTCCGACCTACCTGTTCATTCCCGGGACAGTGCTCGTCATCCTGGTCGTCTCGTTCAACCTGCTCGGCGACGCGCTCCGGGACGCGTTGGATCCGAAGGCCGTTCACTGAGCCGGCTCTGTACGACGCATCTGTGGGATGGTCCCGCCGACGTCGTCACAAACGGATTTCGTAGGTAAATCTGTATAGTCTCTCATCACTTTGCGCCGGGACCTTCCCGGGCCCACTCGTTGGAGGATGGAATATGGTCAGATCCAAGGCATGGTTGCTCCGTGGCTTTGCCGTAGGCGTGGCGTTTGCGCTCACGCTGGCGGCGTGCGGTGGCGGGAATGCGGTGAGCTCGCAGGCGTCGGGCGGCGCCTCGGGGGCCCCGAAGACGGGCGGAACCATCTACCTGCTGAGCCTTAACCAGCAGTGGGACCAGGTCGACCCGCAGCGCATCTACACGGGCGAGGACCTCGCCTTCTTCGGAGGCACCATCCAGCGCTCTCTCACCTCCTACAAGTACTCGGCCGATGCCAAGGAGGGCACCTCGGTCACCGCGGACTTGGCGACCGACACTGGGAAGCCCAACGCAACGGCGACCGAATGGAGCTTCACCCTGCGTGATGGGGTTACCTGGCAGGACGGCTCCCCGGTCACCTGCGAGGACGTGAAGTACGGCGTTTCGCGGACGTTTGCGACCGACGTGATCAACCAGGGCCCGACGTATCAGGTCGCCTATCTCGACATCCCGAGCGCCAAGGACGGATCATCGGCGTACAAGGGTCCATACAAGAAGACCGGTCAGGACCTGTATGACAAGGCGGTCACCTGCAACGGGAACACGATCACCTTCAAGCTCAGCAAGCCGGTCCCGGACTTCAACTACACCGTCACGCTTGGGTTCTCCCCGGTTCGCAAGTCTGACGACACGGGCGAGAGCTACGGGCAGCCCGGGCACCTGGTCGTGTCCGATGGGCCGTACATGGTCCAGAGCTACTCGATCGGCAACGGCGGCAAGATGGTCCTGGTCCGCAATCCGAAGTGGAACAAGGCCAGCGACCCGATTCGTGCCAACTACCCGGACACCTGGGAGGTCGACTTCGGGATCGACCCCAAGGTCATGGACCAGCGACTCATCGCGAGCGCAGGCAAGGACAACTTCGCGATCCAGTACGGGAACATCCAGCCAGAGAACCTGGCGACGATCTTCACCGACCCCGAGCACACGACCGCGCAGTTCACGGGTCGGGCGGTCAGTGGCTTCGATCCGTACGCTCGCTACTACTGGGTCAACGTCAACAAGGTCCCGGACGTCAATGTTCGCCGTGCGATGTGGGTCGCTCTCGACCGACAGGCCATCCGACTGAACATCGGCGGTGCCTTCGCCGGCAATATGGCCGATGGTGTGATCAAGCCGAACATCGGGCAGGACTACGCTTCGACCGGCCTGCTGGACGGGTCGCTTGACTGGGAGGCCGGGACCAAGGTTCCCGACAACGGGGACCCCGACCTCGCCAAGACTCTGATCGCCAAGTCGGGCAAACCGGCTCCTACGCTGACCTTCAACTTTGCCAACACGCCGACCAACGCGAAGACGGCGGCGATCGTGAAGTCCTCGCTCGAGAAGGCGGGCTTCACCATCAAGGTGGCTCCGCTCGAGGCAGGCCAGTACTACAGCATCGTCTTCGATCCGAAGAAGTCGGGCGAGTTTGGCACCGCGGGATGGGGCGCTGACTGGCCGAACGCCTCGACGGTCATCCCGCCGCTCTTCACACAGAAGGGTGGCTGGGACCTGTCCCAGCTCGACGATGCCACACTCAACCAAGCGGTCGACGCGGCGCAGACCGACACCGACCGCGCTGACCAGTCCAAGAAGTGGCAGGACCTCAACAAGCAGGTCGTAGAGAACATGTGGGTTCTGCCGACCTTCTTTGGGCTCTCCCAGACGCTGGCCGGCAAGAAGGTCGGTCCGATCTACCGCTGGCCGGCCTACGGCTCGTGGCCGTACGGCCAGATGTACACGATGCCTTAGGGCGAGACTTAAGGCCCTCACTCGCAGGGGAGCGGCGCCAGCCGCTCCCCTGCGGGAGCAATCGCTAGGAAAGGGAGCCGACTGTGGCCGCGTACCTGGTTCGCCGAGTCGTGGGCATGGTCGTGCTCCTCTTCCTCCTCAGTGTCACGGTCTTCGTCCTCTTCAACCTCCTGCCAGGCGACCCCGCCCGACTGACCTGCGGCAAGGCATGTACCCCGCAGATCATTGAGGCCAACCGGCACCGCCTGGGGCTCGATCAGCCGGTCCTGACCCAGTACACCAACTTCGTGAAGGGCATCTTCTTCGGCCGTACCTTCAGCGAGGACTCGCCCGAACCCATCATCTGCCACGCCCCGTGCCTCGGCTACTCCTACAACCGGCATCAGCAGGTGCTGGCCGCCATCGCGGACGCCGCGCCCGTCACCTTCTGGTTAGCCGTCGGTGCGTTCCTGATCTGGATCGTGGTCGGGATCAGCATGGGAATTTTGGCCGCACTCAACCGAGGAAGCTGGGTCGACCGGACGATCATGGGCATCTCCCTCATCGGCTACTCGATGCCCTCGTTCTTCATCGGGCTGCTGCTCATCTTCTTCGTGATCATCAGGTTCAACTGGCTGCCATTTCCCTCGTACGTGTCCCCGTTCGACAATCCGATCCAGTTCCTGCAGACGATGATCCTGCCCTGGATCGTGCTGGCCGTCCTGAACGCGGCGTTCTACATGCGCCTGACCCGGAACCAGGTGCTCGAGGTCTTCGGCGACGACTACATCCGGACGGCCCGCGCCAAGGGCCTGCCAGAGCGAGTGGTCGTCGTTAAGCACGCTCTCCGGGCTGGGCTGACGCCAATCGTCACCGCCGCCGGCCTCGATCTCGCCTACCTGCTCGGCGGCGCGATCATCAGCGAGAACATCTTCAACCTTCCCGGGCTCGGCTCCCTTGCGGTAGGCTCCGTTCTGAACTCGGACCTCCCCCTCATCACCGGGATCACATTGGTGACTGCAACGATCATCATCTTTGCCAACCTGGTCGTGGATCTGCTCTACGCCGTCATCGACCCACGCGTGAGGGTTGGATGATCTCGGATGGGGTGATCACGGATTCAGAGGTCATGCGGAGGGAAGCGGCGCTCGATCGGCAGTTCCTGACCGTCAACGATCTCGCTGTGGCGTTCCCCACCGAGGACGGCCTGGTGCGCGCCGTCGACGGCGTCTCCCTCTCGCTGGAGAAGGGCAAGACGCTGGCGATCGTCGGTGAGTCCGGATCGGGCAAGAGCGTCACCGCGCAGGCCATCATGGGGCTCGTCAACCGCAAGGCCGCCAAGGTCACCGGCGAGATCTGGCTCGATGGGCAGGAGCTGGTTGCCATGCCGGACGACGACGTCCAGGCGCTTCGCGGCGACGAGATGGCAATGATCTTCCAGGATCCGATGTCGAGCCTGCACCCGTTCTATCGGATCGGCGACCAGATCGTCGAGGCGATTCGAGCGCACCGCTCGATGGGGCGGTCATTCGCGCGCCGCGAGGCGCTCGAGATGCTGCGACACGTCGGGATTCCGGCGGTCGAGCGCCGCATCGACGCATATCCACACCAGCTCTCCGGTGGCATGCGCCAGCGCGTCATGATCGCGATGGCTCTCATCAACTCGCCTGATCTGTTGATTGCCGACGAGCCGACGACGGCGCTCGACGTGACCGTCCAGGCCCAGATCATGGAGCTGATTCAGAGCCTGCAGGCCGAATTCGGGACCACCGTCATCCTGATCACCCATGATCTCGGGATCGTGGCCGACGTCGCGGATGAGGTCGCGGTGATGTACGGCGGGCGGATCGTCGAGCTGGGACCGACCCGCGCGATCTACGACAATCCTGAGATGCCATACACGCTGGGCCTGCTCTCATCGATCCCTCGCATGGATCGCGACCCAAACAAGCGACTCGATCCCATCCGCGGCAACCCGCCATCGCCGATCAAGCTGCCCAAGGGATGTGTCTTTCAGCCACGTTGCAATTACTTCGAACGGGTACCCGGCGGCAGGTGCTTCACCGAGCGGCCCGAGCTCCTGGAAGCCGAGCTCGATCACTCCGTCCGGTGCCATATACCGCACGAAGAACGTCAGCAGATCGCGAATGACGTGCTTCACGCCCTGACGGGAGGTCCAACACCGCTATGACCGCCATGACCTCCTCCAACGGGACCGATATCCTCGACGTCTCCGGGCTGCGCACGTTCTTCCCCGTCAAATCGCGCGGCATCATTCCGAGAACCGTCGGCCAGGTGAGGGCCGTCGACGGCATCGATCTGACCCTGGATGCTGGCGAAACGCTAGGGCTCGTCGGGGAGAGCGGCTCGGGGAAGACCACAGCGGCTCGCTCAATCCTCATGCTGGTCCGGCCTACCGAGGGCGCGATCCAGATCGAGGGGAAGGAGATCACCCACCTCTCGCCAAAGGAGCTCGTCCGAGTCCGGCGCAAGGCGCAGATGATCTTCCAGGATCCGTACAACGCCTTGAACCCGCGTCACACGGTCGGCGGCATTATCAGCGCCCCCTTCAAAATCCAGGGCGTCGAGCCGAAGGGCGGGGTGCGGAACGCGGTCATGGAGCTGATGGAGCGCGTCGGCTTGAACCCGGAGCACTACAACCGGTACCCGAACGAGTTCTCGGGAGGCCAGCGGCAGCGAATCGGGATCGCGAGGGCGATCGCCCTCCGTCCGAAGCTCATCGTCTGTGACGAGCCTGTCTCGGCGCTCGACGTCTCCATCCAGGCCCAGATCCTGAATCTGCTGGGAGACCTCCAGCGGGAGTTCGGGGTCGCCTACCTCTTCGTCGCCCATGATCTCGCCGTCGTCCGGCAGATCTCCCACCGCGTCGCGGTCATGTACCTGGGCAAGATCATGGAGACCGCCGAGCGTGAGGTGATCTATTCAGCACCACTGCACCCCTACACGCATTCCCTGCTCTCGGCGGTGCCGATCCCGGACCCAAAGCGGCAGAAGCATCGTCGGACGCGGATCGTGCTGCACGGCGACCTGCCAAGCCCAATCGACCCGCCCAGCGGCTGCGTGTTCAGGACCCGCTGCTTCCAGGCCCAGGAGAAATGCGCGGTCGAGGTTCCTCCTCTGCGAGAGATCTCGCCTGGCCACAAGATCGCGTGCCACTTCCCGATCGAGGCCAAGGACCTCCCGGCGAGGGTCGAAGTGGAGGACGTGGTCGCCCTCGAGGAGGCGGAGCAGGAGCCTGGCGCCGCAAGCGCGCCAAGCGCGCGAACCACGCCCACGCACTGAACGCCCCTCCGCGCCTGCGGCCGCCTTCGCGGCAGAGCCTGGGCGGCGAGGGGACCCGCGGCAGGCTGTAGACTCGGCCTCGTGGAGGTCCGGATCGCGCTCGCCCAGCTGGCCCCGCACCTCGGGGATCTCGATGCGAACCTCGAGCTCGTCAAGAGCCGGCTGGCGGAGGCCGTCGCCGCGGGCGCCGACCTCGCGGTCTTCCCCGAGCTGGCGCTGACCGGCTACCTCCTTCAGGACCTGGTCCCTGACGTGGCGATGCGTGCGGACGATCCGCGCCTGCTCGCCATCGGTGCCGATGCGCCGGGCGTGCACGTGGCGGTGGGGTTCGTGGAGGAGACGCGGGCTCGTCGGTTCTGCAACAGCGTCGCCCTGCTGCGAGGGGGCCGGCTCATCGGTCTGCACCGCAAGGTCTACCTGCCGACCTACGGCCTCTTCGATGAAGGCCGCTTCACGCGGGCCGGCCACCAGATCCGCGCGACCGAGGTGGGGGATCCGCTCCACAAGGTGGGGCTCAGTGTGTGTGAGGACTTCTGGCACCCGTTCCTGCCGATGCTGCAGGTCCAGGATGGCGCGCTCTTGCTCATCAACGTCGCCGCTGGACCGGCTCGTGCGCCCGGAAGCGCCGCCGGGCTGGCCGCCATCGGCGGCTG
>VBJP01000111.1 GCA_005880165.1 Chloroflexota bacterium
TGGCCCGCCGCCCTGACGCTCGGCGCGATCGTCGCTCCCACCGATGCCCTGGCGGCCACCTCCGTCTTCCGCCGCGTCGGCGTGCCCCGCCTGATCATCACCATCATCGAGGGCGAGGCCCTCTTCAACGATGCCACCGCCTTGATCGCGTACCGCACAGCGGTCATCGCGACGGTCAGCGGGAGCTTCGTCCTGGCCAGCGCCCTCACCGGGTTCGCGATCACCGCGATCGGCGGGATCGCGGTGGGGTACTTGGTGGGCCGCGCTTCGGTGGAAATCCTGCGGCACGTGGACGATCCGCCGGTGGAGGTCATCATCTCGCTGCTGATCCCGTTCGCGGCCTACCTGCCGGCCGACCGGGCGGGGATGTCGGGCGTGTTGGCGGTGGTGACGGCCGGCTTCATCATCGGCCGCCGGCTGGGAACCGTTCTGTCGCCCAGCAGCCGGACGATGTGGTTCGTCACCTGGAAGATGGTCGGATTCGTCCTCAATGGGTTCGCCTTCGTCCTGATCGGACTGAAGCTGCCCGACATCCTCACCGGCGTCGCCAACCGGCCGCCACTGCGGGTCTTTGGCGTCGCCGCCCTGGTCTGCGGCGTGGCCCTCGGGGCTCGCCTCCTCTGGGTCTACGCGTCAGGCCTGCTGCCGGGGTCGCCGCGCCGGCGGATTGCCAGGCGCGATCCGCGGCTCGCCTGGCGGCTGACGTTCCTGGCCGGCTGGACAGGGCTGCGCGGTGCGGTCTCGCTGGCTGCCGCGCTGGCGCTGCCCGTCACCTTCCCGGAGCATGACCTGATCCTGCTGCTCACCTTCGCGGTCATCCTCGTGACCCTGGTTGGGCAGGGGCTGACGTTACCGATGGTGGCCAGGTGGACAGCCTGGGATGGCGTCGAAGTTGAGGGGGCCAGCGGCGAGGCGGAGTTCGCGAGGGCGACGATGTACCAGGTCGGGCTCGACGCGATCAGGGGCGCTCGCCCAAAGTGGCCCGGGCATCAGCCGCTATTGGATCGGCTGGAGTCCAGCCTTCGGGACCGCACTGAGCACCTGGCCACGGAGGATCCGGGCGAGACTGCCGAACGGCGCCAGGAGCGGCTTGAGCACGAGGAGATTCAAGCGGGAGTCATCAACGCGCAGCGGGCAGCGATGATCGAGCTCCGCGAGGCGGGCGAGATCAACGACTCGACCCTCCGCACCATCGAACGCGAGCACCTGGTGCGGTAGCGCAGATACACCACGCCGTTGCCGAAGCGGCGCTGGTCCAGGGGCTCCAGCGGCAAGGAATGCACCTCCTCATCGGGCTCAGCCCAGTCGAAGCTGCCATCCTTGTCCGCCACGTAGCCGTCCAGCGACGTGATCGCGGAATAGATCAGCTTCGCCATGCGCGCTCAGGCCTTGACGGGGACGGTGAGAGCCACCAACAGCCCGGAGTCGATGCTTCCGGTGATCGTGCCCAGCTGATGCGCGCCGCCATCGTCGCCGAAAACGTTGTCCCTCGCGAGGCTCACCTGGCTCAGGTTCTGGACGCTCTGGCTGTAGCCATCGGTCGCGTAGACCTGGTCGCAAATGGCCTTTGGCAGCGCGATCTGCGAGGTCGCCAGTCGCCCAGAGGCGGCCGCCGCCTTGTCCAGGCTCGGGTAGACCTCGAAGTGGATGTGCGGCCATCGGCCGGCATAGCAGGCCGGGAAGATGCTCTGGAAGGCCGCGAGGCCGTTCGCATCCGTCGACTGCACGCCGCGGAGGTAGTTTTCGCCCGTGACGCCCTGGCTGTAGAGGGAATATCGGCCCTCGCGATCGCAATGCCACGCGTAGACGGCGGCATCCGCGAGCGGGGCACAGCTCTTGGCCTGGTCCTGGATGGTCAGGTTGATGAGTAGTGGAATGCCGGCCGCGACACCGGATGCACTGCCGAAGCTGGAGCGAATGTCCTTGCGAACCACGCCACTCTGGTTCAGCACGTCCGGCCCGTTCGAGCCGTCTCCCGGATAGGGCCCGGCGGTCTCCTCCGGGATGGTCGTGCAGTCTGCTGCGACAGCAGAGCCCGATGCGCCCGACGTGCTCGCGGTTCCCGAGCTCGCGGCGTTGCCGGTCGGCAGGCATGCGGCAAGCGCGAGCAGGCTGGCGCTCGTGGTCGCCACACCCAGCAGCTTGAGGAGCTGACGCCTGGCCATCACGGTCTCGAGGTCGAAGGCCAGTCCCTGGTCGAAGATCGGCTCATCCTGGTTGGCGAGCGGCCGGCCCTGGAAGGTTCTCAGGTCTCGAATGCTCACGCCGGGGCTCCTTCTGGGAGAGCTGATTAGCCGATCCTGAACGTGGTTCCTGAGAGTTTGCTGAGGCTCTGGCAAAAACTCCGCGTCTAGGCCTGGGTCAGCACCTCGGCGGCGCCATCGGTCACGGCGACGGTGTTCTCGAAATGGGCGGCCAGGCTGCCATCGGCGGTGACCACGGTCCAGCCGTCGTCGAGGAGCTGCACCTCGTCGCGCCCGAGCGTGAACATCGGCTCGATGGCGAAGCACATTCCTGTCTCGATCCGCATCCCGGTCCCCGGTTTCCCGTAGTTGGGCACCGACGGTTCTTCGTGCATCTCGGTCCCGATCCCGTGGCCGACGAACGGACGAACGACCCCGTACCCGTGACGGTGGGCGACCGCCTCGATGGCCGCACCCACGTCGCCCAGCCGGTTGCCGGGGAGGACGGCGGCGATCCCGGCCTCCATCCCCCTCCGCGTGGCGTCGATCAGCTCCTGAACCTGTCGGGATGCCGGACCGATGGACCAGGTTCGCGCGGCGTCGGCATGCCAGCCCTGCCAGATGCAGCCCACGTCCAGGCCGACAACGTCGCCCTCGTAGAGCCTGCGCCTCGGCGACGGGATGCCGTGCACGACCTCATCGTTGATCGAGGCGCAGATCGAACGAGGGAACCCGCGGTAGCCCTTGAACGAGGGGACCGCCCCGGCGGCGCGGATCATCTGTTCGGCGACCGCGTCGAGGTCGGCGGTGGTGATTCCCGGCCGGAGCTCCCGGTGCAGCGCCTCGAGGACCTCCACGAGGATCAGGCCCGCGTGCCGCATGCGGGCGATCTCATCCGGACGCTTGATGGTGACCTCGCGCGGGCGCGCCGGCATTCCCATCAGCCCACCCGCTGGCTCATGCCCAAGGCGTCGAGGACTCGCGCGGTGACCTCGTCGATTGCGCCTCGTCCGTCGATGCGGGCCACCTTGCCGGCGCGCTCGTAGTGCGCGATCACCTCGAGCATCGGCGGCACCTGCTGGGCGAGGCGCGCGCGGACCACCTCCGGCTTGTCGTCCTCGCGCTGGATGAGCGGCGTACCGTCCTTGTCGCAGATCCCCGGCACGCGCGGCGGATCGGTGACCACGTGATAGGGCGTGCCGTCGGTGGGGCACACCCAGCGGCCGGAGACCCGCTCGACGAGCTCCTCCGACGGCACCTCGACGTAGACCACGCGGCTGATCGCCTCGCCCTGGCCCGCCAGCGTGGCGTCGAGCGCGCTGGCTTGAGCAACCGTGCGCGGGAAGCCGTCGAGGATCGCGCCGCGCGCTGCCTCCGGCTTCGCGAGCTCGTCCATGAACATGGCGATCGTCAGCTCGTCGGGGACAAGATCGCCACGCTCCATGTAGACCCTGGCCTTCTCGCCGAGCGGCGTCCCCTCGCGGGTCGCCTTGCGGAAGAGGTCTCCGCTCGCCAGGTGTGGCAGCCCCAGCCGCTCGCGGAGGATCTCCGCCTGGGTCCCCTTCCCCGCGCCGACGGCACCAACCAACAGGTAGATGCGCCGCGCCCCGGTCGAGGCGCCATGAGTCACCGGATGAAGCCCTCGTAGTGGCGCATCAGCATCTGGGCTTCGAGCTGTTTCATGGTCTCGACCACCACGCTCACCACGATGAGCATGCTGGTGCCGCCGAGCCGGAGGTTCTCCGTACCCGGAATGGCCGCGGCCACGAGCAGCGGGAGCACGGCGAGCGCCCCCAGGAAGAGCGCGCCACCCAGCGTGATCCGGTTGGTCACGCGTAACAGGAACTCCTCAGTGGGTCTTCCAGGACGGATGCCGGGAATGAACCCGCCGTTCTTGCGCAAGTAGTCCGCCGTCTGGTCAGGTTTGAACTGGAAGGCCGTGTAGAAGTAAGTGAAGAAGACGACCAGCATGAAGTAGAGGCTGCCATACACGATGGTGTTGCTCTGCGAAAGGTTCGTGCTGACCCACGTGGCGACGGTCTTGACCCAGTCGACGGTGCTCGTCGCGAAGTAGGTGGCGATCTGCGCCGGGAAGAGCAGGATGCTGATGGCGAAGATGATGGGAATCACGCCCGCCATCGTCACCTTCAGCGGCAGGTACTGGGTCTGACCCTGGTACATGCGGCGCCCGCGCACCCGGCTGGCGTACTGCACCGGGATCCGACGCTGTCCCTCGTTGACCCACACCACGCCGGCGATCACCACGATGGCGATGATCACGAACGGGATGATCCGCAAGATGCCATCCGGTCCGGTGATGATGGGTGCCGCCTGGTGCGGGATGCGCCCCACGATGCCCGCGAAAATGATGAAGCTGATGCCGTTGCCGAGCCCGCGCTCGCTGATCAGCTCGCCAAGCCACATCAGCAGGATCGTGCCCGCGGTGAACGAGAGCAGCAGGCTCAGGGTCTGGAAGCTGAAGAACGAGGCCGCGGGCAGGACCCCGGCGTTCTGGAGCAGGACCGTGAAGCCGTAGCCCTGGGCGAAGGCCATCGGCACCGTCAGCAGGCGCGTGTACTGGTTGAGCTTGTTGCGCCCGTATTCGCCCTCGCGCGACAGCTCCATCAGGCTGGGGATCACCCCCTGCATGAGCTGCATGATGATGCTGGCGTTGATGTAGGGGTTCACCCCCATCCCCACGATCGACGCGGTCGCCAGGCCGCCTCCCGAGAAGAGGTCCAGCAGCCCCAGCAGCTGGTTGGATTTGAACAGGTTGGCGAGCTGGTCCTGGTTGACGTTAGGAACCGGGACGTTGGTGAGGATCCGGAAGATGAGCAGGATCCCGAGGGTGAAGAGGATCTTGCGGCGGATGTCCGGCGCGCGGAGGGCGGTGACGACCGAGTCGATCACTTAGGACTCGCTCTCGCCTTCCGGTTCGGCCTCGTCTTCCGCGGCTGGCGCTTCTTCTGCCGGAGCCGATGCCTCATCCGGAGCCGATTCCTCCGCCTGCGCGTCGCCGGCAGCGACCTCCGCGTCCTCCACTGCCGCGTCTGCGCGTTGGCGCCTGCGCTTGGCAGGAGCCGCGCCATCGGTCTGGGAGATTTCAGTCGTCTCATCGACTGGCAGCCCCTCGGGCCAGCTGATGCGCTGCACCGCGCTGCCCGCTGCCTGCAACTTGTCGAGCGCCGAGCGGCTGAAGGCGTGGGCGTGAACGGTCACGCCGGCCGGCGCGTCGCCGTTGCCCAGAACCTTCACAGGCAGCTTCGTGTCGCGCAGCAGGCCATCGTGGACGAGCACGTCCGGCGTGATCAGCGACCCTTTCTCCGCTCCGCTGAGCTTCGCCAGGTTGACCGGGGCGTATTCCACACGGAACCGATTCTTGAAGCCATGGAGCTTGGGCGTGCGGACGTGAAGCGGCGTCTGGCCACCCTCGAACCAGGCTGGAATGCCGCCACCGGTCCGGGACTTCTGGCCCTTGGTGCCGCGGCCGGCGGTCTTGCCCCGGCCGGATCCATGCCCTCGTCCCAGGCGGCGCGGCGGCTGGTGGGCTCCCGGCTTGGGACGCAGTTCGTGCAGCTTCATGACCCCGAATCCTCTGACTTGGCAGGTCGCGCGGGTCCGGTCACCTCGAGCAGGAAGGCCACCCTTCGGATCATGCCGCGGTTCGCCGGCGTGTCGTCGACGTCGACCGTCTCGTGGAGCCGATGCAGCCCCAGCGCGCGGATGGTGCCACGCGCGGCCGCGTTGTGCCCGATGCTCGAGTGCACCCACGTCACGCGCAGTGTGCCGTCACGCTTCTCGCGCTGGTCTCCCTGGCCGCGTCGGCTGCGCTGGCCGCGCCCCTGCTGCTCCTCGCGCTTATCGGCCACGGCCGCCGCCCATCGGGAACGCAGGCGCCGGCCGCTCGATCACCTCGTGCGGCGTGCGCGCCTGCTCGGCGCGGCGTTTGCCGAGCAGCTCCTCAGCGGTCTTGCCGCGGTCCGCGGCGATGGCGTCGGCCGAGCGCAGCGCGCCAAGGGCGTCCATGGTGGCGCGCACGACGTTGACCGGGTTGGTGCTGCCCATGGATTTGGAGAGCAGGTCGCGGATGCCCGCGGCCTCCACCACGGAGCGCACCGAACCGCCGGCGATGACGCCGGTTCCCGGCGAGGCCGGCTTCAGGATTACCCGCGACGCTCCAAAGTCACGCTCGATGACGTGCGGGATGGTGGCGCCGACCAGCGGGATGCGAACGAGGTGCTTCTTGGCATCCTCGACCCCCTTGCGGATCGCCTCGGGCACCTCGCCGCCCTTGCCGAGGCCGGCCCCCACCACGCCGTTGCCATCGCCAACGACCACCACCGCGCTGAAGCTGAAGCGGCGGCCGCCCTGGACGACCTTGGCAACGCGGTTGATCTGGACGACCTTCTCTTCCAGGTTGAGCTTGGTTGGATCGATTCGAGACATGAGTTCCTCCGCTACAGGTCGAGGCCGCCCTCGCGGGCGCCCTCGGCGAGCGAGCGAACCCGCCCGTGGTACTGGTATCCGCCGCGGTCGAGGACCACGGCGCTGACGCCTGCCGCCTTGGCGCGCTCGGCGAGCGCCTTGCCGACGGCGTGCGCCGGGCCGAGCTTGCCGTTCGCGCCTTCCCCGCCGGTCGCGCCGGCCAGCGCGGCCTCGCGCGAAGAAGCGGCGGCCAGGGTCCGCCCCGTGCTGTCGTCCACCACCTGGGCGTAGATGTGCTTCGAGCTGCGGAAGACGGAAAGGCGCGGTCGCTCCGTCGTCCCCGCCAGGTTGAGGCGGATCCGCTCGTGGCGCTTGCGACGCAGCGCGTCGCGCGACTTGTCGGTCACTTCGTGCCTCCCACCTTGCCGGCCTTCCCGGCCTTGCGCAGGATCTGCTCGCCGGCGTAGCGGATGCCCTTGCCCTTGTACGGCTCGGGCTTGCGGCGCTGGCGGATGTCGGCGGCCACCTGGCCGACGAGCTCCTTGTCCGCGCCGCTCACCGCCAGCCGGGTGGGTGTCTCGACGATGAACTTGATCCCTGCCGGCGGCACCACCTCGACCGGGTGCGAGTAGCCGAGCGCCAGGACGAGCTTCTCGCCCTGCAGCTGGGCGCGGTAGCCGACGCCGGAGATCTCCAGGTTCTTCGTGTAGCCGGCCGTGACGCCGGTGACCATGT
>VBJP01000112.1:0-2485 GCA_005880165.1 Chloroflexota bacterium
CGCCTACCCGATGCCGATCCAGGTGTTCATGCAGGCCACGCCCCTCTTCCACTCCATCAGCCTCATCCGCGGCCTGACCACCGGCCTGATGGGTTTGGAGCAGGTCTGGGACTTCGCCTACCTGGTCGGGTTCTTCAGCCTGGCGATGGTGATCGCCATGCGACGCATGGAGCGCAAGCTCATCAAGTAGGCGGGCGCTCGTCCGGTGCGGGCGGAGCGGCGCCCAGCAGCATCGGCAGCGATCCACGCAGGTAATCGACCGCGGAGACGATCGCCAGCGCCGTGGCGGCGACCATCAACCAGAAGCCGGCCGTGCCCAGCAGGCCTTGCGCTCGGCTGCCGGCCAGTGGCCCTGCCGTCTGCGCGTCGCGCGTCAGGAGCAGGACGAACACCCCCAGCAGCGTGGCCGCCGTCTTCGCCTTGCCCAGCGCCCGGGCGGCGATGACGACGCTCTCCGAAGCCGCCAGCTGCCGGATGCCGCCGATGA
This sequence comes from Chloroflexota bacterium, assembly GCA_005880165.1. Classification (GTDB taxonomy): domain Bacteria; phylum Chloroflexota; class Limnocylindria; order QHBO01; family QHBO01; genus CF-82. Next base: position 488 of record VBJP01000112.1, read on the forward strand.
CGAGCTCACGACCCAGGATGGTGGCCGCGATCCAGGACGGGAGCAGCCCCACCTCGACCATGGCGATCATCACGCCGGCCACCAGCACCTTGTCGGCAGTCAGGTCCATGAACACTCCCAGCGAGGTGACCTGGCCGCGGGCCCGGGCAATCCGTCCATCCAGCACATCGGTGACTGCTGCTATGGCGAACACTCCCGCGGCCAGCAGTGCGCCCCCGGGAAACGGGAGGAGGATCAGCGCCATGACCACCGGGGTCAGGGCAATGCGCGCCAGGCCCAGGACGTTGGGAAGCGTCGTGATACGGGCCTCGCGCGCGTCGGTTCGGGCGCGAGTCCGTGCGTCAGGCCGGGTGCTCGCGCCCGCAGATCTCACCCGACCGCCTCGCGCTCCCGCTCGCGCATCGACTCGAACACCGCCCGGGCGTCCTTCGCGCTCTCCGCGTGCAGCGCGTGCCGGGCGGCCTCCTGCAGTTCGCTGAGGCTCGCCCCCGCGAGGGCCCGCTTCACCGCGCCGAAGGCCCCCGCGTCCATGGAGAGCTCATCGATGCCCAGCCCCGCCAGCACCATGGCCCCGGCCGGATCGCTGGCCATCTCCCCGCAGACCGCCACCGGGATGCCGGCCGCATGGCCGCCCTCGACAACCCCGCGAATCGCCCGCAGCACGGCGGGATGCAGCGGATCCTGCCGATCGGCGAGGCCGGGATTCGTGCGGTCGGCGGCGAGCAGGTACTGGGTCAGGTCATTGGTGCCGATCGAGAAGAAGGCGACCTCAGGAGCCACCAGCTCCGCGATCAGCGCCAGCGAGGGAATCTCGACCATGATCCCCACCTTGGGCTGGACGCTGAGCGTGCGGCCGAAGGCGGCGGTCGCCACGAGCTCATGCAGGCGATACACGTCCCCGAGGTCGGCGACCATGGGGGCCATGATCCACGGCTGACGTCCGCTGCGCTCTGCGGCGAGCAGGATGGCGCGCAGCTGGGTGAGGATCAGCTCCTCAAATCCCGCGTTCGCCAGACGCAGCGCGCGCACACCCAGGAAGGGGTTCTCCTCCGGCGGCACTGGCAGATACGGCAGGTTCTTGTCACCGCCAAGGTCGATCAGCCGGATCACGACTGGCCGCTCGCCGAACGCCTCGAGGACCTGCGCGTAGGCGGCCGCCTGCGCCCCCTCCACGGGAGCCGTAGCGCGCCCCATGAACATGAATTCGGTGCGGAAGAGGCCCACCCCCTCCGCCCCGGCGTCGATGGCGCGTTTCACGTCTCCGGGCTGGCCGATATTGGCGCCAAGCAGGAGCCGATGCCCGTCGGCGGTCTGCAGCGGACGCTCACGCAGCTCGGCGTCGGCGGCCGACTGCACGGTGGCCGCCGCGCTGCGTCGCTCGACTTCGGCAAGCGTCTCTGCGTCCGGGTCGATGAAGAGTTCCCCCGTGGTGCCGTCGACGACGATCTCGCGCCCGCCCTGTGCCGCCTCGAGTAGGCCTCTCGCGCCGACCACCGCCGGAATGCCGAGCGCCCGCGACAGGATGGCGGCGTGGGCCGTCCGCGAGCCCGCCTCCAGGGCGATGCCGGCAAGGAGCGCTGGATCGAGCTCGGCAGTGATCGACGGCGGCAGGTCGAGCGCGACAGCAATCGATCGCTCATCGAGGCGTGGCGGTTGCTCGCCGCGCAGGATCCGTGCGATCCGCGCAGCAACGTCGCGGACGTCGGCGGCCCTCGCAGCCAGGATCTCGTCGTCCAGCGTTTCGAGCAACGAGGCCGCCTGCTCTCCGGCTTCGCGGACGGCTTCCTCCGCGGATGCGCCGTGGTCGATCCCATGGCGAGCGGCGTCGAGCAGCTCGGGATCCTGGGCCATCAGAGCCTGAGCGCCAAAGATCTCCGACTCGTCCACGCGGCCCCCTGTCCGCAGGCGCTGCTCCAGCGACTCCAGTTCGGCGGCAGCCTGCTCGGCTGCCTGGTCCAGACCGATGTCGAGACCCCGCGAGCCGACGCCACCGGATCG
>VBJP01000112.1:2525-11895 GCA_005880165.1 Chloroflexota bacterium
GCCTCCACCATCTCGCGGAGCGTGCGCACCGCCTCATCGGCGTCCTCACCGTCCGCGCTGATGCGGATGGTGTGTCCATGCGACACGCCCAGGCCCAGCACGCCAAGCATGCTCTTGGCGACTGCCGACCGCTCCGCGTCGCGGGTCAGGTTGACCACCCGGATATCGGACTTGAAGCCTGTCGCGGCCTTGACGAACGTCGCCGCCGGACGGGCATGGAGCCCGGAGGGATTGCGAAGCTCGATCGTCGTCTCAGCCATCGCCTCGAACCGCCTCCTTCGCTCCTAGCCTGCGCTCGGTCCCCGTCCGCAGCCGCTCGATGTTGTCGGCGTGCGCGAGTGTGATCAGGATCGCCGCTGCCGCCGCGTATCCCACCGCCTCGATCGTACCCGCACCGGTCGCGGCGAGAACCCCGGTAACAACCGGGGCCAGCAGCGCGCCGCTGATCGAGCCGAGGCTGACGTAGCGCCAGCGCCAGATCACCGCCACGACGAAAGGTGCCAGCACGGCGACCGCCAGCGGCGCAAGCGCCAGCAGCCCCCCGGCTGCCGTCGCCACACCTCGCCCCCCGCGAAACCCGATGAACGCCGACCGGATGTGACCGATGATCGCCGCCACGCCTCCGCCGGCCGCGATCCAGCCTGCGCCCGGGCCACGGTAGAGCCACGCCGCGAGCAGCACCGCAGCGATCCCCTTGGCGACATCCAGCAGGAACACCGCCGCCGCACCACCGGGGCCAACGGTGCGGAGCAGGTTCGTCGCGCCCGTGCGCCCGGAACCAGCCCGTCGAGGATCCACGCCCGCCACCAGACCAATCAAGACCCCGAAGGGGATCGCGCCGATCAAATAGCCGGCTGCCAGCGCCGCCAGAGCGGCGGGAAGGTTGGTCACATCCCGCGCGAAGGATTCAGCGCTGGCCGGCGCCGCGGCCATCCGCCGGGCGAGCCGCAGCCCGCCGGCGCCACACGACGAATCCCAGCGTCACCGCCAGCCAGGCAAGGCCGGCGCCGAGTCCAGCCAGGAGCGCCGGGGCGACACCACTCGGCCAGGCAAGGGAGAAACCCAGCAGCGACGCCGCTGCGCCACCTCCAAACACGACCCAGCCGGTGCGACCGCCGAGGGGCGAGGTGGACCCGCCGCCGCGGGCGGCCGGGCTGCGCCGCGTGCGCTGACGCTCCATCCGCGCGCGAGCGGCGGCTGTGGCCGCCGGAGGTGCGTAGGGATCCTGGTTCTTCGTCAGGCGCCGGTACGCGCGGCGCTCCGAGCGTGACATGGCCGGCTGAGTCTAGTCGCTCGTCTCGCGATCCCGCACCGGTGCCCGCCGGCGGCCCGTCGAACCCAGCGCGCTCGACGCGTCGTCGACCTTCAGCTGTACGGGATCGGTCCCGAAGAGGGCGGTGAGGACCCAGTCGAGGCCGACACGGACCTTGCGGTTGATGCCAGGGACCCGGGACCAGTAGTAGCCGCGCCACATGAACCAGGCGATCCAGCCACGGACACGGATGCCGAAGACGACGCCCACCCCGGTGTGGTGGCCGATCGAGGCGAGGGTACCGATCGTCCGATAGCGATATGGTGAGAGCGGCCGTCCATCGATGCGGGCCACGACGTTGGCCGCCAGCCGTTTCGCCTCGCGAACGGCGTTCTGCGCGGTAGGTGCGAACGGCCGTCCGTCGGGATCCTCAACGTCGGGGATCAGCGCGCAATCGCCGATCGCAAAGACCGTGGAGCGACTGGTCTCCATGGTGGGCCTGGTCCTCACGCGCCCCGCATGGTCGACCTCCACCCCGGACCTGGCCACCATCGGGGCCGGCCGGACGCCTCCGGTCCAGATCACCGTCCGAGTCGCGATCACCTCGCCCTCTCCGATGACCACCGCCGCCTCGCGAACCTCGCGAATCGGCGTGCCGAGACGCACCTCGAATCCACGGCGCTCGAGACGCTGGCGGGCGAACGCGCCCATCTCCGGCGGCAGCTCCGCCAGGACCTCGTCCTTGAGCTCGACCAGGTAGGTGTGAATCTCCGCCTCGCCGACCTTGGGGTAGTAGCGACGCCGCACGCGGCGCACGAAGTCCTCCAGCTCGCCCGCGGTCTCGACGCCCGACAGCCCGGCTCCCCCGACCACGAAGGTCAGGTCCGCCTGCCGGTCGCGCGGATCGTCCTCCAGCTCGGCGCGCTCCAGCATCTCGATCACCCGGTTGCGCAGGCCAAAAGCGTCGGCCAACGTCTTCATGCCCACTGCGTGCTCCTCGAGACCGGGAATGCCGAAGGTGTGCGTGATCCCGCCCAGCGCCAGCACCAGGGTGTCGTAGTGCAGGCGATGCGGGTCGCCGTCGCCGCCCATGACGGTCACCACATGGGCCTGGGTGTCGATCGCGTCGACCTCGGCGGTGATGCACCAGGTCGACTGGTGATGAAGCATGCCGCGCAGCGGCGTGACGACGTGCCGGGGCTCGAGGACGCCGGAGCAGACCTCCGGCAGGAGCGGGGTGAAGAGCATGAAGTTGTCGCGGCTGACGAGCCAGATCTCGACGTCGCGTCGCTTCCCCAGCTGTCGCTCGAGGGCCTGCGCGGTCATCACCCCGGCGAATCCACCACCCAGGACGAGGACCCGATGCAGCCCCGGAGCGCTTGCGGTCATTGCGATGCGATGGTGCATCATCCGCTCCGATCAGGACGCGCATTCGCAGCTCAGATTTTGAGAGATAGGCCCACCGTGGCCATCGGGCAGTCAGGCCGTGCCCAGCGCCAGCGGGCTACCATACGAGTCGTGCACGAAGTCTTCGACCAGTTCAAGCACCAGCTGCCCGACATCGATCCCGAAGAGACCCAGGAGTGGATCGACTCGCTCGATGGGGTGGTCGACCAGGCCGGTCGTGAGCGCGCCCGTTTCATCATCTTCAAGCTCCTGAAGCGCGCCCGGCAGCTGCAGGTCGGTCTGCCTCCCCTCACCCAGACCCGCTACATCAACACCATCAGCCCCGAGCAGGAGCCCTTCTTCCCCGGCGACGAGGCGATGGAGCTCCGCATTCGCCGCATGATCCGTTGGAACGCCCTGGCGATGGTCCTGCGCGCCAACACGCGTTACGAGGGGCTGGGCGGACACCTCTCCACCTACGCCTCAGCAGCGAGCCTGTACGAGGTTGGCTTCAACCACTTCTTCAAGGGTGGGCCCGATGGCGACCTGATCTTCTTCCAGGGCCACGCAGCGCCCGGCATCTATGCGCGCGCATTCCTGGAGGGCAGGCTCAGCGAGGAGCAGCTCGACCACTTCCGGCGCGAGGCGCTCTGGCCGGGCGGCCTTTCGTCATACCCCCATCCGCGGATGATGCCCGGGTTCTGGCAGTTCCCCACGGTCAGCATGGGGCTCGGTCCGCTCAGTGCCATCTACCTCGCCCGCTTCAATCGGTATCTCCACGCGAGAGGCATCAAGGACACCTCCGGCCAGCGGGTGTGGGCCTTCCCCGGCGACGGCGAGATGGACGAGCCGGAGTCGCTCGCCGGGCTGTCGCTGGCCGCTCGCGAGGGCCTGGACAACCTGACCTTCGTCGTCAACTGCAACCTCCAGCGCCTGGACGGACCGGTGCGCGGCAACGGCAAGATCATCCAGGAGCTCGAGTCCACCTTCCGCGGCGCGGGCTGGAACGTGATCAAGGTGATTTGGTCGCGCGAATGGGACGACCTGCTGGCACGGGACGTTGACGGCATCTTGGTCAACAAGATGAACGAGACCCTCGACGGCGACTACCAGCGCCTCTCGGTCGCCGACGGGGCCTACATCCGCGAGCATTTCTTCGGGCCCGATCCGCGCCTGCGCGCCATGGTCGAGCACCTCTCCGACGACGAGCTGACGAAACTGCGCCGTGGCGGCCATGACTACCGCAAGCTCTTCGCGGCGTACAGCGCGGCGGTCGGACACGCCGGGACGCCCACGGTCATCCTGGCCAAGACCGTAAAGGGCTGGACCCTGGGACCGGGCATCGAGGGTCGCAACGTCACCCACCAGGCCAAGAAGTTGACCGAAGCCGAGCTGAAGGTCTTCCGCGACCGCCTGGAGCTGCCGATCCCCGACGACCAGCTCAAGGAAGCCCCCTACTACCACCCGGGCGCCGACGCTCCGGAGATCCAGTACATGATCGAGCGGCGACGCGGTCTGGGCGGATTCCTGCCGGAGCGGCGCGTGCAACGGGCCCCGCTACCGGCGCCGGAGCCCGCGGTCTTCGAAGAGCTGCTCGGCGGGTCGGAGCGGCCGGCGAGCACGACCATGGCCTTCAGCCGGCTGGTTCGCAACCTGGTTCGCGATCCAGGCATCGGTCGCAGGATCGTCCCGATCATCCCCGACGAGGCCCGAACCTTCGGCATGGATCCGCTCTTCAAGGAGATCGGCATCTACTCCGCCGTCGGCCAGCGCTATACCCCGGTCGACAAGGAGCTCCTCCTCAGCTACCTGGAGTCGACCGAGGGCCAGATCCTGGAGGAGGGCATCACCGAGGCCGGCGCGACCGCGTCCTTCACCGCAGCGGGAACCAGCTACGCGGTGCACGGCGAACCGATGATCCCGTTCTACATCTTCTATTCGATGTTCGGCTTCCAGCGCACCGGCGACCAGCTGTGGGCATTCGGTGATGCGCGGGGCCGCGGCTTCCTGATGGGCGCCACCGCGGGACGCACCACCCTCCACGGCGAGGGGCTGCAGCACGACGACGGCCACTCCCACCTGCTGGCCACCACCCTCCCGAACATCCTCGCCTACGATCCGGCCTTCGCCTACGAGCTGGGGGTGATCGTGCGCGAGGGGATTCGCCGCATGTACGCCGAGGGCGAGGACGTCTTCTACTACCTGACCCTCTACAACGAGAACTGGGTCCAGGCAGCACGGCCGGAGGGCGTGGACGAGGGGATCCTGCGCGGGCTGTACCGATACCGACCGGCCCGGGTCGACGGCCGCCGCGTCCACCTGCTGGCCTCAGGGTCGATCCTGCACCAGGCGCTCAAGGCGCAGGAAATCCTGGCCGCTCACAAGGTGGCGGCCGACGTGTGGAGCGCCACGAGCTTCCAGCAGCTGCGCGTCAACGCGCTCGACGTGGAGCGCTGGAATCGTCTCCATCCCGATGCGGAGCCACGCAGCTCATACCTGAGCCAGGCGCTGGCAGCGGTGGATGGACCGATCGTGGCGGCGACCGACTACCTCAAGGCGATTCCCGACATGATCGCGCGGTGGATCGATCGGCCGTACACGGTCCTCGGCACGGACGGCTTCGGGCGCAGCGACACGCGCGAGGCGCTGCGCACGCATTTCGAGGTGTCGTCGGAGCACATCGCCTACGCCTCGCTCCACGGTCTGTGCCTCACCGGCGCGGCCGACCGGGACGAGCTGCGGCGCTTGGTGGGCGAGCTGGGGATCGACACGGAGCGTCTCAACCCGCAGTTCGCCTAGCCAAGCGCTGGGGCAGGACCGCCGGCCGGCGGGCATAGGGGCGGCGGGCCTATGGGCGGCGGGGCGTCTCCGTCGGGAAGCCGCAGATCCAGCAGTGCGTGTCGGAGTGACCGATGGCGCCGCGACACGCGGAGCAGCGGGCGGGCAGCAGCTCGAGGGCGAACGCCCGAAGCCCGATCCCAACCGCCACAGCCGTCCTCCCGACGCGTGATTCGAGCAGCGGTGTGCGCGCGGGAATCAACCCTCCAGGTCGGCGCTGGCCGATGCCCGCGAGCGTCCGCCAGCGATCCGCGCGATCTCCGGAGACCGGTAGCGCCATCCAGCGGCGACGCTCGCGATCGTATTCGGCGCGGGCCGCGGGATCGCTGAGCAGGTCACGTACCGCATTGACAACCTGCATCTCCTCCGTGGCTCGCTGCGACCCGTTGCGATCCGGGTGAAAGGTGCGAGCCAGGCGCCGCCACGCATCCATGATCTCGTCAGGCTCTGCCCGAGGGTCCACCTGCAGGAGCCGATACACGTCGCGTTCGGGTGAGTACGGGAGGAAGCGCTGGGTCATGGAGCGGCCCGATGCTACCGCAGCCCGATAGACGACGCAGCCGCCGGCCGCAGGCTGGCCGTGGATGACATCTGGTAAGGCGCATTACACAATTCATATCCGCAGATGCAGATTTGATAGGTTTGGATTGACAAGCCATGGCCAGGCGGATAGAATGCGCGGCATACCTCACAAACTGGCACTCATCGCTGAGTGTTCTCGAAAAGGAGTTCACGATGTTGGAAGGCCGAGCCCTCTACGCACAGATGATCGTCGACGAGCGACGTCGGGAGCAGCGGCAGCTGGCGGCCATCCGGCCCGCGGGCAAGCGGTTCTTCCGCCTCTCCTCGCGGCTTCACGTCCGAGTCGCCGGCAACCGCTGATGGCGCACGACGTCATTTCCACCTGTCCCGTCTGCCAGGGCGAGCTGACCGTCACCCGCCTGCACTGTCGCAGTTGTGGCACGGCCCTCGAGGGCGAATTCGGGGTCGGGCGCTTCGGACGGCTCGAGCGCGAGCAGCTCGCATTCCTGGAGAGCTTCCTGCGTTCGCGGGGAAACCTCAAGGAGATGGAACGCGAGCTGGGGATCTCGTACCCCACCGTTCGCGGTCGTCTCGAGGTTCTGCTCAAGGCTCTTGGCCTGGGGGACGGTCCCGCGGTTGCCGTGACCGATGAGGAGCCGATGCCGGCCGAGCCAGCCGAGCCAGCGACGCCCCCGGCTGCCGCGACCGGCGAGGAGCTCGCGGCCGAGCGGCGCAGCATCCTCGAGCGCCTCTCGCGTCATGAGCTGAGCGCCGACGAGGCAGCAGCAGCCATCCGCGCGGTGGGGAGGAGCTGAGCCTCATGGCAACCTACGTCCGGCAGCAGGAGATCACGCACCGCATCGGTCCCACCGGTCGCTTCCAGCTGAAGCTGACCGATGGTGACGTGCGCATTCGTCCTGCTGAAGGCGACGAGGTCCGGCTGCGCGCCACGTTCGAGATCGGCGCCGGCTCCGACGAAGAGGCTGACCGCATGCTGGACATCGCCAAGCTGATCGCATCGTCCGGAGATTCATACCTGGACGTCCGCGCCCCAAGCGACGGACAGCTGGGCGGGCTACCGCAGACGCTCGGCCTGCCAGACCGCTCGACGCTGCGGCGCTGGATCACCGGTAGCCCACGGGTCGAGCTGTCCGTGGAGGTCGAGGCACCGGCGGGCTGCGAGCTGCGCATCGACACGGTGTCCGGCGACCTGGTGGTGCAGGGCATGGGCGGCGAGCAGCGATACAACACGGTCTCGGGCGATCAGTACTTCACGGACATCGGCGGCTCAGTGCGCATCAACAGCGTCTCCGGAGATGGGACGCTCCGCGCGGATGGCCCGATTCGGGTGCGTGCCGAGAGCGTGTCGGGCGATCTCTCCGTCACCTCCCCCAGGCTGGAAGAGCTGCGGCTCACCACGGTCAGCGGAGACCTGGAGATCGAAGGGGAGCTGGCGCCGGGCGGAGAGCATCGCGTCGAAACGGTGAGCGGCGATCTGCTGTTCGGCCTCATCGGCAGCGCCACCTTCGACGTGCGGGGCATCTCCACCGACATCCAGGCGGAGATGGCGCATCGCCTCGAGGGACGCATGGATCGTCGCCGGATGGTGATCGGCACCGGTGAGCCCACGATTGTGTTCAGCTCGATGTCCGGGGACGTGGTAGTGCGCCACCCGCGCCGGCTTGAGCGCCAGGCCGTGAGCCGATCAACGCCTGAAGCGATGGGACCTGGTGCCGAGCAGCCACCGATGAGCGAAGAGTCGCTCGAGGTGCTCCGCGCCCTGGAGCGCGGCGAGATCGACGTCGAGGAGGCCTCACGCCGCCTGGGGGAGCGCTCCACGGATGCGTGATGAGCTCGCGATCGTGCTGCGGCTCGTGGCGGAGGGCCGCATCACGCCGGCGGAGGCGGCACCCCTGATCGAGGCGCTCAGCGGCGCTTCGGGCCGCGCACCATCGGGACCCGGGCCAGAGGCGGACCCGGAACGCGGCTCCTTCCCTCCCAAGCCGCCCGTCCCGGGCAGCGACCCGCGCAGGCTGCGGATTCGGGTCAAGGAGCGGGGGCGGCAGGTCGTGAACCTGCAGATTCCGCTGGCCTTCGCCGACACCGCGCTGCGCATGGTCCCGGGTCTCTCCGACGAGCAGGGAAGCCGAATCCGAGCAGCGATCGCAACGCGGACCGCGGGAACCATCCTGGATGTCGAGGACGAGGACGGCGATGGCGTCCTCATCAGCACCGAGTGAGATCGTGAGCACGGAGACCGTCACCAGCATCTCCGAACCGTCGAATGCTCATACCGCGACGCCGGAGCCGGTCGCGGTCGGGGGGCCTCGCATCCCGCTCATCCTGCCGCTCCGCGGCCGAGACTTCCGCCTACTCTTCGCCGGCGAGTCGATCTCCATGCTTGGCGACCAGTTCCACGTCGTGGCGCTTGCCTGGCTTGCGCTCCAGCTGACTGGCTCGGGGCTGGCGCTGGGGACCGTGCTGATGGTTGGCGCGATCCCGCGGGCGGTCCTGATGCTCGTCGGCGGCGCCTACTCCGACCGTCTCTCGCCGCGCAGCCTGATGCTCGTGTCGAACGGCGTCCGCGCGGTCGTGGTCGGCCTGCTGGCGGCGCTCGTCCTGACTGGCAATGCGCAGCTCTGGCAGCTGTACATCCTTGCCGCCATCTTCGGGGTCTTCGAGGCGTTCTTCTGGCCCGCGCTGAGCACCATCGTGCCGATGCTGACCGGCGCGTCGCAGCTGCCCGCGGCCAACGCTCTGATGCAGGGCAGCCAGCAGCTGACCGGGCTCGTCGGTCCAGCGGTCGCCGGCCTGCTCGTCGCCGCGGTCCAGACCGGGCCGGCGTTCGCGATCGACAGCGTATCGTTCGTGGTTGCAGCGGTAGCGCTCCTGCTCGTCACGGGTGGCCGCCGGTCCCGCCCCGACGCCGCGCAGACGGGTGCCGCTTCTGAGGGGTTGTTCGCGACCATCCGAGCCGGCATTCGGGAGGCATGGCGCGATCCGGCGATCCGCACCATCTTCGTGCTCACCGCCGCCTTCAACCTCGCGTTCACCGGGCCCATCAGCGTGGGGATTGCCTGGGCGGCACGTGACCACTGGGGCGGCTCGGCGGTGTTCGGCATCCTGCTCTCCGCATTCGGCGCCGGCGCGCTGGTTGGGGCCATCGGTGCTGGATCCATGGGGCGGGTACGACAGCTCGGCTGGGCCACACTTGCGGTGGCCGCCCTGCTTGGGGTTGGGCTGGCAGCCATCGGCCTGGCGCCCAATGCGGTCATCGCGTTCATCGTGCTGCTGGCCATGGGGCTGGGCGTCGGCTTCATCAACGTGAGAAGCGTCGCCTGGCTACAGGCCAGGGTTCCCGATGCGATGCGC
>VBJP01000124.1:0-3556 GCA_005880165.1 Chloroflexota bacterium
TCGGTGCGCCTGACCTGACGAAGCCATCGCGTCCGCGTCACGAGGGCCGGTGTCCAGGGCGGGCGCCCCGGCCATCTATGCTGCGGATCCCTCCTTCTTGGTTGGGGAAGGAACTCCAGGGAGGTCAGTCACACGGCCTCCCTTTCCTGCGGTCGCTGGCCGGGCCTAATGGGAACGTTCACGGTAGAGGCGGACTCCCAGCCACACGAGCCAGGGCACGTAGAGCCCGAGCAAGCCGACGATCACGAAGTCGAGCGGACCTGGGAGGTCGCCGACTGATCGTCCGGTGCTGGCGGTTCGGGCGGCTGACAGCAGGGAGCCGATGCCGGCCACCACTCCGAACATGCCGAACACCCGGTCCTCGGCCGTTGTGAGCCATCCCACGCCGATCAGCCATACGCCGAGGCCGATGAGCTCCAGCGTCCCCCACAGCGTCAGCGTGACCATGGTGGCGAAGGCGGCAAATGCGACCCGCGCGGCCGCCGACCCATCCTCGACCAGCGGTGGCCCGACCGTGGCAAAGAGCGTGCCGCCGAGGCTGCCCAGCAGCACATAGGCGAAGCCGCCGAACGTCAGCAGACCGATGAGATCGGGCGCCCGGTCTGGTCGATACGGACGGCGGGACCCACGGTCAGCGCTCGAGGCGCCAGGTTAGGAATGCTAGGCCGCGCCTCGAGGCATCGGCCGATTGCGGCGCGCCTCAGCCGGTGCGTGGACGTAGCACGTTGGGACCCCACTGACGACCGCGATGGCTTGGCGTCCGCAGGGTCCCCCGGGCTTCCCCCAGGAGTGGACGTATCGAGCGCAATGCAGCCCCCGTTGACTGGGCGCTGCCTGTTCGCTGCTGCGCTCAGGTTCCACTGCCGGGAGGCTAACTGTGCGCCGCCGCACCGGTCATCCGGAGCAGTACGGGTCGGGGTACGGGCTGTGGGCTCCGGATACGGAGGTCGTGGTTCGCCCATCTAAGGTCGTCATCCACGATTGATGAAAACGCGCCTAACGCACTGCCATCCGCAAGACGAACCTTGGGTGGCGGTCGTGTGAACCAGTATTCGGACCGATGCGCTGGCACGCGACGTACCATCCTCGCGCACCGCTGCTGCCGCGACGGGCGATCCACGCATGGACCGAGTTGGATGGCATTCGACCGCGACGCATACGAAGTTTTGCAGGTGCATCCCAAGGCCCACCAACTTGTGATTCAGGCTGCCTACCGGGTGCTGGCGGCGCTGTACCACCCTGACCGGGACAGTTCGGCGGCATCCACGCGCAAGATGGCCGAGCTCAACGACGCCTACGCCAAGGTGCGCACGGTCGACCGTCGCGAGGTGTACGACAAGGGCCGCGAACGGCGACCGCCGGAAGCCGCCGTCGTGGTCACGCCCTATCCCCGGCCGCAGCCAAGCCAATCCAACTCCGGAACGAGAAGCGGACAGCTCGATTTCGGTCGTTACACGGGGTGGACCATCTCGCAGATTGCTATCCAAGATCCCGACTACCTTCGATGGCTCGCGCGCCACTCTTCCGGGATCCGGTTCCGCGCCGAGATTGAGCGCCTGCTTCGCGAGCCGCCCGCGCCTCCGACACCTCACCGGCGGCGGTAGGGCAACAGGCGGTCGGCGCACCGTTTGCTCTAGCTGAGAGCGCCGATGCAGATCGCCGTTGACACCCGGCTCTTCGTGGCGGTGCTCGCCGGCATCCTCGCGGTCGCCGGCGGCTTGGCCTTGCGCGGACCGCTCCGATTTCTCGTGCTGCTGGGAGGGCTGCTGGTGGCAGCCTATTTCGCCGGTTGGCTGCCGCCAGTCCGGTTCTAGGCTGGCGGGAGTGACAAGACCGGCACCGGCGCACACAAGAATGGGGTCATGAACCGTAGTCAGGCGGTGGTGGTTGGCTTCGTCGTCTCGGCCTGGCTGACCCTGATCGCCATCCTCATCGTGCAGCCGACCCTGTACGACGGGGAGCTACAGCCGATCGGCCCAGCGGGCCAGCCGTTGGCCAGAACAGCATTCGTGGCGGCCACTGAGGTGTTGGCCATGGGACCCTTCGCCGCTGGCGCTGGACGTTTTGGCTGATGCTGATCGCGTTCGCCGCGGGTATCGTGCGGCTGCCGCTCTTCGGCCTCCAATAGCTCGGCGTGGCGCCCTTGGACGTCCCCGTTGGTATGCCGGCCTTCAGGCCGTCATCGGCCTGGTGCAGGTGGCGATCGCGAGCGCCATGTATGCGGGGTATCGCCGGTCTGGCGTGTGGGGCGCCTTCTAAGGGCCGGGTGTCCAGGGCGGGCGCCGGCCCTTCCGCCATGTCCAGCGTCAGGCGCATGATGGCGATGCCCGCCCTGCCGCCCGATTTGAGAAGCCCGGTGTCCCTTTCCGGGCTGAGGGCGTGGTCCCTCCGGTGGAGCTATGGTCAGCGCGAGCCGGCGGGCCCTCAAATCGCGGTGGATAAGTCGTTATGGGGCGAAATCGAAAGCCTAGGCTGGACGACGGCGAATATCGGCTGGCGCGTGCCCGGGCATCATCGACGGAAGATGTGCGATTCGCCCGCGCCGCCCATCAGCTGTACACCAAGCGCAGTGGGACGACGCCTTGGAGGAGCGCCCCCATGCGTCGTGTCTGTTTCGTCTTTGCCGTTGCATCGGTCTTGGTGGCATCCGCCCTGGTGGCGGCCGCCCTGACCTCGCCGGCTGCCGCGCTCGCCGCGGCACGTGAGCGCCTCGAGTACGACCTGCAGTTCGAAGGCGTGGTCGACTGCGGCACCTTCGTCGACAACTTCACGGACTTCTTCCACGTGTCCGAGACCGACGAGTTCGGCGCCGACGGCAACCTGGTCCGGGTGCTCCTACACGTCGAGCACCACTCGAACGACGTCAATTCGGTCACCGGCTTCACGATCCATGAGCACGGGCACTTCTACGTGGTCGAGGACCTCGTCGCCGGCACCACCACGATCACGGGCAACTCGGAGCTCGCGAACCGAAAGGGCACCGGCGTCGTCGTCCAGGACACCGGCAGGATCGTGCTCGATGCAAACGGTGACCCGATCTTCTTCGCGGGCGGCAGGAAGCACAGCAACAATGTCCAGGGCGAGCAGATCTACTGCGACGCCCTGAGCTGAGCGGTCAAGGCAGCGGAGCAGGACCGATCTCGCGTCGCCACGCCAGACGTCTTTCGGACTCCTCCGGGCCGGTGTCCAGGGCGGGCGCCGGCGAGACCGGCAGCTCTTCCGCAAGGCGAAGGATTCCGCCTCGCCCAAGCGACTAAATGAGCAGGCGATCATCCGGTCGCCCGTGTCGCGATTCGACAGCAGCCTTCGGATTCATCCGGGGTGTCACCGTGCGTTGGATCTTCAGGCTGGTAGCCCTTTCTTCCTTGGCTGCGGCCATGTCATTGGCAGCCGTGCCCCGGCATGCCGCAGCAGCTTCGGAGGTCGACCTTCGGTTCGAGGTGACGGTCGAAGGCCAGCCTCCCACCGAGAAGGAGCTCCAGCTCTTCGCATCGCCGTCGCCTCTTAATCCCAATCAGCCTTCCCCGCAGACCCTCTTCGTGTTCTGTGGTTTTCA
>VBJP01000124.1:3640-10294 GCA_005880165.1 Chloroflexota bacterium
GCCTCGGGCAAATTCACCGCCACGAAGGACCAGGCGATCACGGCCACATTCACCTACAACGCCGGAACAATGCCGAATACGGCCGTGGGGGCGCCCCTTGCTGATGGACGGGAGACCGTGCTGCCTGCCTTGGGCCTCCTCATGGTCTTGCTCGCCGCAACGATGTCCGCCGCGCGCCACCGGGCGGAATTGCCCGCACGACAGGAGGCCTCGGGAAGCCATCGCCAGGTATGACGAGGGCCGGTGTCCACGGCGGGCGCCGGCCCTTTCGTTGACTCCCGCCGGATGATGCCCGCGTGAGATAGCTCCGGCGATCGTGGTTGGCGTGGATGGTCGGCATCATCCTTGTCACGATTGCGCTGACCGCAGTCGTCCAGGTGCTGAGTAGGCTGAATTTGCTCGGATGATGCCCTGTCGGTCAGGCCAGCCGGCGAGCTCAGGGCGACGCGCGCAGTCCCGGACCCTGCCGGGGCTGGATCCACGATCCACCGCAGTCGATCCGAAGTCTCGCCAGCGATCATCGACTCATGGCACAGATGACCCACCGGAGAAGAGTCAGCCACGTTCTGGCCGCATTCCTCGCGCCGCTCGCCATCGGCATCTTCCTCGGGCTCCTTGGCATCCGCGTTGGCGGGTTATGGCTTCCTGTCTCGGTGGTGCTGGCAGCTCTGGCGTACTACGGCAAGATTTGAGGCGCATCCGTCCGTCCTTGCCTCCCGCCGGCCAAGCGCTGCGCAAGGTGCACAAATTGCAGATCGCCTCCCCTTCCCGCGGCCGCATTGATGGCCGAAGATAGGGGAATGGATCCCGTTGATAACCTGGCGTTGGCCCAGCTGCTCGCAGTCGCGGCGCTCCTGGCCGGGACCTGCGAGTACGGCGAGATCATCCGACGACGAGGGCTGCGCCGCGAGGTCGATCGAGAGCGGCTGGCTACCGAAGATCTCATCCGACATCGCCTCGAGCGCCTGACATCCAGGGGCTCGACGAACGCTGAGCCCGGCCGTGATGCGAGCATCTGTTCGCGTTGAGAGCGAGGGATCCCTGCGCTCCGGCGAGGCGATCCTCGACGTGCTCGACGGCGTGTCCAGGGCGAAGGATGCTCCGGTGCGTCGGCCGGGCTACGCGGGGATCACCGAGGTGACTGTCGACGAGCTCGGCGAATACGTCACCGCGACGGTACAGCGTCGGCTTTCGGCGCGCGCCATGCGCCTGTAACTTGCTCAACCACCCGATCCGAGCTACGGCTTCACAAGGTCAAGGCGAACCGTCGGCGCTCCGCAGGAGCGGCCGGACGTCAGGTCTTGAGGGCATCGTCCTCAAGGACCGGACGTCGACCTAGCGGGACGGCTCCCGTCGGGCTGGAGCAAGGTCAAGGATCCGGCATGGCACGGACATGAGGCGTTGCTTCGACCGTCGAAGAGCGCGCGATTGCAGTCGACGCCGTGCATTGCGTTCGCGGGCTTCGCGTATGCGGGACCATGCCGCCCGTCGGCCACAGCGTCGGCCTCGGGGTGGGCACGGTCGTCGGTGACGTGCGGCCAGCAACGGAAGAGTTCAGGCGCTGCAGACAAGCAGGCATTCAAGGCAATGCCAACAAGCGTGGCACCCACCATCTTTAGCCGCGCGGGTGCTCTCTCGAATGCCCTGCGGACTGCCAGCGCGGCGGCCGGGGTTGAAAAAGGGTTACAACCGCGCTACTTCCGCGCTTGCCAGCGAATTTCCAATCGCGGACGGGCATGGGGCTTGCAGCGCCTCAGTCCGGTAAGCACGCATCGGTGGGGAGGTATCGCATGACTCAGTCTGTCGGCGACTCTCCGGTCGACAACGGCACATACAACCTGCTCCAGGCACTGGTCTCCAAGCTCGAGGCCATTGAGGCCTACGGCAGGTACCAACAGGACGATGGCGGACAGATCTTCGGCCAGCTCATTAGCCAGGAGCGGCAGCAGGCCGAACAGCTCCTGACCGCGCTTCGTCAGCGCCTCGGCTCCGGGGTGGGCATCTCCGAGCGCGAGAAGACCCTGGTCGGATAAACCGACGGGGGTCACCTGAAAACGCGACACCCCGCCGCATTGGGCAAGGGTGCCGCTCCGCTTAGCGCCATTTCCAGGTCTGACAAGCCCCGGCCCCCGGCGCCCCCTTCGCCTCCCTCGCCGGAGCCGCCAAGGTCGGCCTCACCGCTTCATTTGTCCTGGGAAGTCGCTCTCAATGGCACGGCCAGTCCTGGCTTCATATTCGATGCCCGCACCGTGCGCAAGCCGGAGGCCACCCTCGGACCTAGACTGGCGAGGTGGGCCTCGAGACGCGATTTGCCAGGGCACCAAGCGGTCCGGTTCCCTATCGGATCGATGGGGCGGGGGTGCGGCAGCTGCTGATCATCAGCGACTGGGCGCATCCTTACGGTGACCCGGGAGTCGCAGCCTTCGACGCCTTCGCAGCAGAGCTCGCCACCCATGGCGCAAGGGCCGTTACGCTGCTGGACGGCACGATCGAGGGTGGCGCCGGGAAGGGCCCGGACATTGGGCGCCGTATCGCGGGGGCCCGCGCGGCAGCTAACGCAGCCGAGCTCAGCCAGGCGACGCTCCTGGGAGCAGCGAATGGCGCGCCGGTGGCCGCGATGCTCGCCGCGCAGGAATCCGCTCGCTTCGCGCGGCTGATCCTGTACGACACCTTCCCCTCAGATGCGAAGGAGACGTGGGCGGTGGGGCCGACCACAGACTTTGGGGCGGCGCTCTCCGAGCTGCAGAAGATGAAATCCCAGGTGAAGACCGCCAGCGCGGCGTGGGAATGGGCGCGTGACTTCTTGCCAAGGGGCGGAAAGCGTCCTCCCGGCTCGGGACAGGCGCCATTCCCGCAAGCGCCTGATGCCGAGATCACGGCCCGCTCCTTAGGTCCGCCTCAAGAGGTGAGGGACGGGCTGGCTCAGCTCCTTCAGCATGTGGCCAGCCTCGAGGCGGCCGGTGGGCCAAACCCCGGCGCCGGGCTGTCGGCGATCGCCGTGCCCGCACTGGTCCTCGAGGCCCGAACCAATGGCGACGCTCCAGACGCCGCAGGCTCGCTCGGCATGCAGATCGCGGCCGAGATTCCGAGTGCGATTCATCGGGTAGTCAACGGCCGGTCGCGCTGGCCGTGGGGCGACCGCACCATCACGGCCGAGATCCTGGCGACGGCACCGGGTCAGCTGGAACGCGTCGATGCCCCAAGCAGCTTGACCGCCAAGGAAGCCGATCGCGTGCTCGCGACCGTCCTGTTCACCGACATCGTCCGCTCGACCGAACGCCTGGCCGAGCTCGGCGACGCAGCGTGGCGCGAGCAGCTTGTGCGGCACCACCGGGTCGTGCGCGATCAGCTCGCCCGCTTCGAGGGGCGCGAGATCGACACTGCGGGCGATGGGTTTCTGGCTGCGTTCGATGCGCCCGCGCGTGCCGTTCGCTGCGCCGTCGCGATTCGCGACGAGGTGCGTGGAATCGGCATGAGCGTGCGCTGCGGCCTGCACACCGGGGAATGCGAGCAAGTCGGCGACAAGCTTGTCGGCATCGCCGTCCACATCGGGGCGCGCATCGCGGCCCAGGCATCGGCCGACGAGGTGCTCGTGTCGAGCACGGTGCGCGACCTGGTGGCGGGAGCAGGGATCGTCTTCGTGGATCGTGGGGCGGCGACCCTCAAGGGCCTGCCCGGCGAGTGGCTGCTGTTCGCCGTATCGGAAGTCCATTGACCCCTGGGTCACGCGGCCGTCGGCGCCAGTCGGGCCTCGTCCTCGTCCGCTGGCCGCGCTCGGTCGGCGATGACGAGCGGCGGCACGGCGGCGAGCAGGGCGAAGCCTGATGGCCAGATGACCGGCAACGCCAGGAAGGCGGCGACCGCCACCGTCCAGCGCCGGTCCGTCACCGCGCCCCACGCAACGACCGCAATCGCCAGGGGCAGTCGGAACAGCAGCGGCGGGGGAGCGAAACCCAGATAGGTATAGGTGCGCGGGGATTCAGCGCTGGTCGCCAGCAGCCGGATCCACTCCTCCCAAAGCCGGACCCCGCCGAGCAGCATTGAGACGACCACGACCGCCGCGGTCACGACAACGACCTGGCCGAGCGCTCGCCAGTCGCGACGAACCGCGAACCAAAGGAGGGCGACCCCCGGTGTCACCTTGGTCAGCAGCATCGCCGCCCAGGTCCCCGGATATCGAAATCCCAGCAGGATGGCCACGGCCAGGAGCACGTGGATGTTGCCGCGTACGAGGTCCTCGATCACCCCGGGCACGATCAGCGCGTAGGCCGCTCCAAGCGCCGCAAGGGCTCCCAGCGAGAGAGCTCCGAGGAGCAGCCGGAACGTGTCGAACGGGAGGCGCGTGAACGGTCCGAGCAGCTGCGCCACCGCCGGCGCGTAGAGGAAGGCGTCAACACCCCCCAGGCGCGCATCCCGATACGGATCGGCCGGATCCAGTGACCAGTAGGCATGCGAATCGTTGGGGTGCAGGTCGTAGGGGATCATCCCGACCAGGATCAGGGCCAGGATGAGCAGCCCCAGCCCGGTCAGGAGCCATCGGGCTCGCTTCCAACCTCCTACCAGACCGATGGCGCCTTCGAGCACGACCCGGCCAAGCCAGCCTGACAGGCGCCGGCTCAGGCCGGCCCGGCGGGCAGCGGCACCTCGTGGTGCAGGCGGCAACGCGCCTCGTAGGTCTCATCGCCCATGCCACCGATGACGATCAACGGTGAATCCGCGCTGGCCGGACGGCCGTCGATCAACCGCTGCGTTCGCGTCGCCTGCTCCCCACACACCACGCAGATGGCCGTCAGCTTGGTGACCTGATCCGCGAGCGCCATCAGCCGTGGCATGGGACCGAACGGGATGCCGCGGAAGTCGCGGTCGAGCCCTGTCAGCAGCACCTGCCTCCCCGCGTCCGCCAGGGCCTCCGCCACCTCGGGGAGTCCCTCGTCGAAAAACTGGCCCTCCTCGATGGCCACGATGTCCGCGTCTCCAACCAGGGCCTCGATCTCCCGGGAATGATCCACGGCCATGGCCGGATGGCGCGCGCCGGACCGTGAGATGACGTTGACCTCGTCGGTCCGCGTGTCGAGGCTGGGCTTGACGAGGACGACCTCGCGCCCCGCGATGGCAAAGCGACGAAGCAACCGGAGCATCTCATCGGTCTTGCCGCAGAACATGCAGCCGCAGATGACGTGCACCCAGCCGGAGGTGTAGAACATCGAGGCGACTAGTCGCCTGCAACCGCGACTTCACGGTCGGCAGCGCCGAGCGCGGACACCAGGGCCTCGCGCAGGACTTCGGTCGGCGGCTCCTTGCCCGTCCACAGGCGGAATGCCGCGGCCTGGGCTGCGAGGAAGCTGGCCTGGCCGTTCGCCACCGTCCCGCCGCGCGTCTTCGCCTCGTGCATGAGCGGCGTCGCGGATTGGTGCAGCGCCAGGTCGAGAACGAAGAGATGGTCTGGCAGCGCATTCGGCGAGATCGAGCTCGCGGCCTCGTCCGCTCCCAAGCCGCTTGCATCGATCACCAGACCGGCGCGGCTCACCTCGGCCTCGAGGATCGTCTCGTGCCAGGGTCGCGCGCGCAGCTCCAGGTGCCGCGCGCTGCGGGCGAAGTGCGCGACCAGCGCCTCGGCCTTGTGCAGGTGCCGGTTGAAGACCGCCACGTGCTGGAAGCCGGAGCCGATGAGCACCGCCACTGCCGCCCTGGCGCCACCCCCGGCGCCGAGCACCACCGCGACCCGTGGCCATCGCCCCAGCACCCTCGGGAGGATCGCGGCCAGCCCCGCGCGGATGCCGTCCATGTCGGTGTTGTGGCCGCGCAGCCGGGTGCCTTCGCGAACGATGACGTTCAGCGCGCCGCTCAGGCGGGCGTCGTCGGAGAGGGTGCCTACCAAGGTGGTCGCCTTCTCCTTGTGGGGCGCAATGATCAGGGCGCCCAGGTAGTCGCGTCCTCGAAGCTTGGCGATCGCCTCGCCGAGCCGATGCGGGCGTGGCTCCCAGTGCTCGACGACGACCTCGAGACCCGCCGCTTCGAGTCCGGCGTGCAGCACGCCATCGATCGGGGTGGTCTGGCTGCTGGAGCCGATGATGGGTAGGCGCTGCTCAGGCATGTGGGGTTCGGGTGGTCCGTTTTTGAAGTGCGTGAAGCACGGTTCGAGCTGGGCGCTGGGAGGGCCGGCGGGTGGCCCCATGCTATCATCGGCGCCGCTCCGCGGAGAGGTCGCATAGTGGCCTAGTGCGGCGGTTTGCTAAACCGTTGAAGGGGGTTTCCTCTTCCGAGGGTTCGAATCCCTCCCTCTCCGCCACCGCCCGGACGGGTGCCCGTAGCTCAGTGGATAGAGCGTCAGGTTGCGGACCTGAAGGTCGGAGGTTCGAGTCCTCTCGGGCACGCTCTCCTACCTTATGTAGGAGCTTCTTGCGGTAGCAGGCAGGCGAAGCCTCGGTGAAGGGCGTCGGGTGTGAGCGTGATGGCGTCCTCGGCGGCAAAGGTGCCGTCAGGGTTGACGCGGATCGCCCTGGTAGCCTGAAGGACGTTCGCCTCTCGGCTAACCGCCTAATCGCTTGATTTCGCGCTCCACCTGATCGGCCATTCGCCGCGTCTCCAGGTCATCGGGCGCTTCGGTCCTGATGCGATCGGTCGAGCCCAGCGTGCGCGATCTGCGTAGCTCGT
>VBJP01000100.1 GCA_005880165.1 Chloroflexota bacterium
TCGTAGTGGAACTCGACGCCATGCTTCGCGACCCAGGCCACGTCGAGCTCGATGACGTCCCGCGGCAGGCGGAAGGCCGGCACGCCGATCAGGCACGTCCCGCCCCCGGAAGGGAGCGCCTCGTAGATGTGGACCTCGTGGCCGTAGCTGGCCAGCTCCTTGGCAACGGTGAGGCCCGCTGGTCCGGCCCCCACGACTCCCACGCTGCGTCCGGTCTGGGGCGCCACCTGGACGTTGTCGGGCATGTTGTTGCCGTAGTGCCAGTCGACGAGGAAGCGCTTCATGGCCCGGATGGCAAGCGGCTTGTCGATGTCGGCCCGACGGCAGGCCTTCTCGCACGGCGCGCTGCACACGTAG
>VBJP01000102.1 GCA_005880165.1 Chloroflexota bacterium
CTGAAGAGGATGACCTGTCGCTCGGCACTCAATGCGTGCAGGACCGAGAGAAGCGCCGAACGTCGCTCGCCGTCCGCCTGGGCAGTGACCTCGTCGAGGATGAGAGGCGCCGTCTCATCGGTAGTGACCAGGTGCTGAGCCATGGCCGTGCGCAGCAGCAGGTAGACCTGCTCACGCGTGCCCTCGGAGAGCAGCCTGGCTTCTCGCCAGATGCCCGACCGCGTCTCCTTGACCTGGATCGCCAGGTCGGCGGGATCGACGCTGACCTCCAGGTAGGCTCCGCCGCTGACGGTGGGGAGCCAGCGCCGAACGCCATCCGCGAGGATCGGCGCCAGGTCGCGATGCACGCGCTCCTGCGCGAGTCGGAGGAGTCGAAGTGTCTCGTCGATGGTCCGCGCGGTGGATTCCACGCGGGCTAGCTCCTCCGCGGCGGTGGCAACACCCTCCTCCGCCTCGGCGACGTCGGGGACCGAGCGAGCGCTCGACTCCAATGCTCCCCGATGCTCCGCCGCTTCCGCCTCGGCCGCGGTCAGGCTGCGGCGTCGGTCATCGATGATCCTCTCGAGGTCGGGGCCCGGCGGCAGACTTGCCGCTGCGGGTGCAACGGCGACCTCCAGCCCCTTGGCGATCTCCCCGCGCCGCGCCGCCTCGTTCGAGAGGTCAGAGAGGGTGCCTCCGCCGAGCAGCGTCTCCAGCTCGTGCCACTCCTCGACCGCCGTCCGGCTTGCCTGCAGCCTCGATGCCTGCTCCTGCTGCCAGCGCCGCAGCGATTCGCAAATCTGCGGGGGATCCTCCCCGACATCTGGAACTCCAAGCGCGTCGGCCGCCGCGCGCAGCCCGTGCACGGCGTCATCAACGGCCTGCCTGCTCGCTGCCAACGACGCCTCGGCCAGCCTCCGGGCGGCGAGCTTCGCGCCGAGCGACTCTCGGGGCGACGAGGCCGCGGCTTGCGCGGCACGTCTCTCACAGCTGGACCGATAGGCCAGCCAGACCGACCACGCGTTGTCCCCGCTGACGGCGCCGCGCTCGGCCAGCACACCCACGAGGAGCTCTCGCGCGGCGGCCACACGCTTGTCGAGCTCACGCCGTCGCGCTTCCCAGGCTGCCGCGTCCTGCCTGTCGCGCGCCGCGACCTGGGCCCGGCCGCCAAGCATGCGGGCGACGCTCCACGTCGCGGCAACGAGGCCCGAAGCCGCGCATGCCACGGCCGGCAAGAGCTGTCCCATCCATGCCAGCAGCAAACCGCAAGCAATGAGGGCAGAAGGCACGACCACCGAGCGGGCGGCGCGGCGATCGACGGTTTGGACCTGCGTATCCGGCGTTGGGCGCTGGCCGATGAGCCTGATCGCCTGTTCGGCAAGGTCGAGGTCGCGCACCGCATCAGTCACGCGCGGATGGGGTGCCACGTCGCCGTCCGGCGGGAGCGGCAGGGCCTGCAGCTCGGCCTCGAGCATACCGCTCGACGGGCCCGCCAGCTCCAGGGTGGCGGGGCGACGCTCCCAGGCGGTGATCGCCGCCGCGACGAGGTCAGCGCCTCCTTCGCGCGAGAGGAGGGTTGGCCGTTGCGGGTATCGACTGGCCAGTGCCGAGGCGCGGCTGGCTCGCCGATCGCTCTCCGCAGCGAAATACCGAGCTTGTGCGGCGAGGGCGAGATCGAGCTGCAGGATCGCCTCCTTGACCATTCGCGCTGACTCCTCGACGCGTGCTCGCTCCGCAAGATGCTCGGCGTGCCTGGCCTGCGCCAAGTCGCGGTGCTCAATGGCGGCGGCGAGCCTGACCCTCGCGATGCGCAACGGACCCTTGGCATTGGCGCTGTCCGCACCGACGGCATCTCGCCGAAAGTCGGCCAGACGCTCGATGGCCTCGGCGGCCGTCGCATCCGTGCCGCGCGTTGCCGCAGCCCGCTGCATCTGCTCCTGCAGCCCACCCGCCGCGTCGGTGACCGCCATAATCTGCGCCTGGCTGACGGAGACCGTGGCGGCGAAGGCTTCCCGATCCAGCCCCAGCCACCGAGAGGCATCCGGCGTTCCGTCGAGAATCTCGTTCGAGACGTCCCGGCCCAGCCCGACGTCGAGGGCGCTGCACGCCACCTTTCCTTCCAAATCCTGGCGCAGCTCGATGGCGCGACCGTCATTCAGCACGAGCCCGGCTTCGACCTCCCATGCGTCTGGCGTATCCCAGGGACGATGCTGCGCCGAGGGGGCTGCGTGTGCGGCGGTCGCACGTCCCCGACCGCGTCGCAGCCCGGTGAGCGCCGGCCGCAAAGCCGCGTGCCAGCTCGACTTTCCCGATTCGTTGGGACCGGTCACCACCGTCATCCCCGGGGCCAGCTCCAGCCGTTCACCGTGAAATGGGCCGAAGGCGCGCGCAACCACGTGCGTGACGCGCATGTCAAGCGACCTCCAGATCGCGGCGCCCCTCCAGCGCGCGCAGGCCGGTCAGCAGCACGCGACGCCGAAGGTCGGGATCTTCGATTCCGGATACGGAGCGGGCAAACTGACCGCGGACGGTGGTCTCTCGCTCGATCTCCCGCATGTCGTAGCCCGTGGTGAGCTCGCCAACGCGCAGCGCCAGCGCGTCCAGGTGATCGCCGAGCCGACGCAGATCGGCCAGGTCAAGCTCGAGACTGGCCGCAACCTCTCCGGCAAGCGTCAACCGCACAAAGCCGTTCAGGCCCGAGAGCACCCGCGCGACAGCCTCCGCGACCTCCTCGCCGTGGGCCGCTCCAAGCAGGGTGACCGTCAGGTCGTGGACCTCGGAGACGGCCACGGAGCGTCGCTCGCGACCGATCGTCCCATCCGCTGACAGCGTCGCGAGGACGGCGCCGCGCTGTCCGGTCTCACCGAACTCGAGCGGGTCCGGGTTGCCCGGATACGTGTGCCGCTCAGCGTCGCGCGGGACGTGATAGTGGCCGAGGAAGGCGTGATGCAGTCCCGCCTCGTCGAGCTCGGCGGCCTCGAACGGCGCGTGCGGCTGCTTGCCGAGCTCCTGCCACGGGAGGGCGGTGCGCTCGGACGCGTGCGCGACGGCAATGTGCATCCCGCCACGTCCCGGGCGGAAGCCGGCGAAGAAGTTCGCCGTGTTGGCAGGCGCACGGTGGGCCGCACCCCACAGCGTAAGTCCATCCTCGAGGGTCACCGGTTCGAGCCGGTCACTGGCGAAGATGTGGACATTCGGGGACCATCGGACGGTGCGGTAGGGACTGCGCGGCGAAAGCCAATCGTGGTTCCCGGGCGCCACATAGACCGGGATCCCCACCTCGGCAAAGGCAGACC
The DNA here is from genome assembly GCA_005880165.1 of Chloroflexota bacterium. Classification (GTDB taxonomy): domain Bacteria; phylum Chloroflexota; class Limnocylindria; order QHBO01; family QHBO01; genus CF-82. Next base: position 3,276 of record VBJP01000102.1, read on the forward strand.
GCAGGAACTCGAGGGTATCGGGCCGAACACGATCCAGCTCGAAGAGGTCGCCGGCCGCCAGGATCACGTCGCACCCTTCGATAGAGGCGAGCTCCAGGATCCGGGTCAGCGCCTGGCGTCGATTGCGCCGCCGCAGGCGTGCCGCCTCCGATGACGCCCAGGCGAATGGCGCGTCAAGGTGGAGGTCCGCGAAGTGCAGCAGCTTCATACCGATCGGCCGGAAGGGTAGCCGATCGACATGACAGGTTGGCTGTCACTTGACGCAGCGAAGCCGCCCATCCGGGCGGCTCCTGTTCAGCTGTCAGGCTGAAGCTGCGTCAGGCAACGCTCCGTCCGCTCAGCAGCTGGAAGACCAGCACGATCAGGGCAAGCACGAGCAGCAGGTGAATGAAACCCGCCCCGATACCGCCGATCAGGCCAAGCAGCCAGAGGACGAGCAGGACGACGATGATCGTCCAGAGCATCGGGTTCCTCCTTTCCATCGGCACACCCCGAGTGCCGTCGAGGTGAGGAGATGCACGAGCCATGCCAGCCGACGGCAAGGGCTCAGACGCGCCGGTCGCGCTCGTTGACCACCTGCGCCACCAGCAGGATCGCCGCTGCCACCAGAAGGAGGTTGACGAGAGGGCCAACGTTCGCCAACAGGCCGGCCAGCCACAGCACCAGCGCAACGGCGATGGCGACCCAGATCATCCGGGCACCCCACCCGCCACGGCACCGAGCAGGAGATCTACGTGCTCGTCGGGCTTGACCCTTGGAAGGACCGCCTCGACCCGACCGTCGGGACCGATCACGAACGTGGTTCGCTCGTTGCCGTGATAGGTCCGACCAGCGAACGACTTCTCGATCCAGACCCCGAACGCCTCGGCGACAGCATGCCCCTCGTCGGAGAGGAGCCTGTACGGCAACCGGTACTTGTCGCGGAACCTGGCGTGACTCTTCACCGAATCGGGCGAGACTCCGAAGAGTTGAATGCCGGTGTCCGCGACGCGGCTCCAGTTGTCGCGCAGCGAGCAGGCCTGGGTCGTGCAGCCCGGGGTGTCGTCTTTCGGATAGAAATAGAGCACGTAGCGCTGGCCGGCCAGGCCGTCGTTGGTCACCAGGGCGCCGTCGTCGGCCGTCATGCTGAAGCGCGGGGCAACCTCGCCGGTTTGCGGTCGAGTCACCGGCGAATCGTACGTCACCTCAGCCCATCTGCTGGATCGCCAGCAGGACGGCGGGCAACGGCCGTGTCACGAGGCGGCCGGCGAGGTCCTGCGCAATCTCCGCCATGACCCCGTCGGACGCCTCTGCCAGATCATGTCCGGCCTCGGCGATGGGGCGTAGCGCGGCGCGATTTCCCGCGCCGGCGAGGACGGACTCCAGAAGGCGCGACTCGTCGGGGTGGCTCCATGCGTCAGCGGCGCCATGCACCAGGTTGACCGATCGATGCAGCATCGTGGCCAGGGCGATGGCCGGCGTGTGAAATCCCTGTTCCCAGGCGGCCAGGTTGAGCGTCACCCGTTCCCGAGCCGCATCGGGCAGGCGCAGGATGAGCTCCGGCTCGCGGCGTTCCGCGCGCTCGATCAGCTCCTCCGACCAGCGATCCAGGGCGGCAACCAATGGATGCTCCCGGTCCTTTCCGCTCCGCGCGCGAGCTGCCGCGCCTCGACGCAGCAGGTCGCGAAGGCTGCGGGCTGGTGCACCGATCAGCGTCAGGGCGCCCACCGCCGGATCGGCGATCGCCACGGACAAGGCGATCGCTGCCCCCTCGCCGTGGCCGATGATCCCCGTTCGCGCCAGGTCCAGCTCGCGGCGTGACCGCATCGCACCGAGCGCATCGCGCGCGTCGTCGATACGCGTGAACAGGTCACCCATCGGCCAGTCGCCCTCCGACTCCCCGCAGCCGCGCGGGTCGTAGCGGAAGGACGCGACCCCGGCCTCGGCCAGCGCCTCGGCCAGGCGGCGCAGCAGGCCAGGCCGATGCGGCGCCAGCGGTCCGACGCCGAACCAGGCCGGATGGGCGCCATTGTCGAAGGCGCCGTCGCGATCCCGAGGCAGCCACGAAGGAAGCAGGAGCACCCAGGGGATCTGGCGGCCGGAATCCGGCGGCGCCGCGCGGTCCGGGAGGAGCAGCTCGCCGGCCAGCGTCACGTCGCCGGCGCGAAAGCGGATCGGCTCCGGATCGGACACGCCACGAGGGTACACTCGGCCTCCCATGCACGCCGCGCGTTCCGCATGCCCGTGACGTCGGCTGCGTCCGGCGCGGGCGGCAGCCGATTCTTCCCCGCGCCCGAGCGGGTCGGCTTCCAGCCGGATCCCGGAGCCGACCTGCCGCGCAGCGCCGAGGTGATCGTCGTCGGAGCCGGTTTCGTGGGCGCCTGGGCCGCGTACCACCTGGCCAGCGCGGGGATGCGTCCCCTTGTCATCGAGGCCAACGCCCCCGCCTCCGGCGCCTCGGGGCGGCTGTGCGGGCTGGCGCTGGCGGGCATTGGAGGCCATTTCGCACGCGTGAACGCCCTCGCTCGTGCGAGCGCCGGTCGGTCGATCGCGGATTACACGTGCCGCTCGCTCGACCTCCTCGAGGCCATCGACGCCCAGCTACCCGACGGGATCGAGTGGGAGCGCTCTGGTTCGCTCGACCTTTTGACCGACGAACGGCAGGCGGCCGATGGTCGAACCCTGGCCGACCTGCAGCGCGCCGAGGGCTTGCGCGTGGAGATCCTCGCGCCAGACGACCTGAGGGACATGGCGCCGGCACTCGACCTGGACCAGGTGCGCGGTGCGAAGTGGTCGCCGGGCGACGGCCAGCTCAACCCCTTCAAGCTCGTGTACGGCCTGCTCGAGGCGGCGCATCGCCTGGGCGCGCGGACCGTGCGCGGAGTACGGGTGGAGAGCGTTGTCGGCAGGAGCGGGCGGGTGTGGGGTGTCGAGACGTCGCACGGCGCAGTGCAGGCCGGCGCGGTCCTGCTCGCGACGAACGCGTGGACCCCGTCGCTGGTGCCATCGATCGCGGCCAACCTGACGCCCATCCGCGAGCACGTGATGGTCACCGAGCGCCTGCCGCGCGTCCTCACCCAGGGATTCGAGACGAACCACTGCAACGAATACTGGCGCCAGGAGCCGACTGGCGAGCTGCTGATCGGCGGTCACGCCGCGTCCGACGAAGGGATGGGGATCGGGACCTATTCCATGGTCACGCGCCGCGAGATCGTCCCCCAGCTGGCACGCCTGCTCGGTCGCTTCCACCCGGCGCTGCGTGACGCGCGCGTCCTCCGCGTATGGGCCGGCCTTCTGGACTTCGCGTCGCTGGAGATCCCCATGGCGGGTGCCATTCCCGCCTCGGACGGCACTCCGCTGCCGGGCGGGTACCTCGTCTGCGGCCTCACCGGACATGGCCTCCCCTATTCGTCGATCCTGGCGCTGCTCGTCTCTGAGCTCATCGCGACAGGCTCGTCGCGGACGCTCCCGCTGGATCCGTTCGATCCGCGGCGCTACGTGGGCAGCGCGCACGAACCAACCTGGCTCAGCCCCTTCGAGGGCGGGCTCGGCTGACGCGATCCGCTGCCTCCGGGTTGCCGCCATCATCCGAACAGGAGTCGATAGCTGCCGAGCGCCAGGCTGACCGCCGTCGCGGTCACGCCGGCCAGCAGCGCTCCCGCGACCAAGAGCCAGTCGGCGCGGTCCACGGACTGGGGACGGGCGACCGTTCGACACGGCCGTTCGCCAAAGCCCCGCGCGTCCATGGCGAGGGCCAGGCGCGTTCCGCGCCTGATGGCCGCCACGAGCAGCGCAAAGAGCCGGCCGGCCGCCAGGCGCAGGGCGATCACCGGGTTGAGCCCAGCCTCGATGCCTCGGGCTCGGCGCGCCAGGCCAATGAGGCGCCACTCATCGGCAAGCACCGGCAGCATGCGGACAGCGGCCAGCGCGGCCAGCGCGAAGCGCGGCGGGGCGTGCAGGTGCTGCATGAGGGCATCGGCCAGGTCCGTGGGCTCGATGGTTGCCAGCGCCAGCACTCCGGCAAGGGCGATCCCCACGATGCGCAGGCCCACGGCCGCACCCTCGACAATCGTGGTGAGGCCAAGCAGGATGGGCCCGATGCGCACGGCTGCGCCGGACTGATGCGGCGCGAAGACCGTGTTCAGGATCGCGATCGCCAGGCCCGCTACGAGAAGCGGCCAGGCCCGTCGCAAGAGAGTGATGGGCCTCAGGCCGCTCACCGGCACGGCGGCGACCAGCACGGCGAGCAGGATCACCGGTGTGACGATGTCGATGGCGACGAAGAGCGCCAGCATCATGAGCGCCGCCGCCCCCAGCTTGGCGAGTGGATGTCGGCTCGCCAACGGCGCGCGCGGGTCGCCCAACAGCGAGATCTCGATCCTCACCTTGGCACCGGCTCGCCCTGTTGCAGGTGAAGGTGAAGCGTCCGATCGGAGAGTGCCCTGGCGAAGTCGCGATCGTGAGTCGCGAAGCAGATGGCGCGTCCGGCGTCGCGAAGGGCCGCGAAGAGCGAGAGCAGCTCTCCCCAGGTGCGCGCATCCTGCCCGAAGGTGGGCTCGTCCAGGATCAGGACCGATGGCGCGGCGGCCAGGGCGGTCGCTACCGACAGCCGACGCTTCTCCCCGCCGGAGAGGGTGAACGGGTTTGCCGAAGCCAGATGCGTCAGTCGGAGCCGTTCCAGGAGCTCGGTCACCCTGCGCCTGATCTCGAGGTCGGGCAGCCCGAGGACCTTCGGTCCCAGCGCCAGCTCGTCACGCACTCGCGCGGTCACGAACTGGTGTTCCGGCTCCTGGAAGACCATCCCGATTCTTCCGGCGAGATCGCGCGCGCGCCAGCGCCAGATCGGTTCGTGACCGCGTCCCGCCGCGAGCGCTTCCCCGGAGAGCACCTCGCCATTGGTCGGTCGCAGGAGCCCCGCGAGCATGAGGGCCAGCGTCGACTTGCCGGCGCCGTTGGGACCGACGACCGCCAGCGCCTCGCTGGAACGCACCTGCACCTCCACCGAC
>VBJP01000101.1 GCA_005880165.1 Chloroflexota bacterium
CCGGGCAGCCTTCTTGGCACTCGATGTTGCACTGCAACCAGTCGACGCCAACTTCGGCTGTCTGGAACCGGAGCGGAATTGCGTTCTCTGAGATCACGAGCGTTCGCTCATCGGGTCCGATTTAGAGGCTGGAGGAGGTCCCCAGCAGGGTTTGGGCGGGGTGTCAGGGGAACGTTGGGGTGCGCTTCCTGGAGAGCCGGACGAGAAGCCGCGCAAGGAGCCACCGCGAGCCGATGCTACCGTTCGCCGCTTCGGCGTGTCAAAGAAGGGCGTGCCGCCTCAGCGGAAGAAGTAGGCCTCCATCACTCGTCGGGTGATGGGCGCGGCGAAGTCTCCCCCGGTCCCCAGAGGCACGGTCACCACCACGGTGGCGACTGCGATGGTCGGGCCGTTCATGGGAGCGAAGGCCGGGAACCAGGCGTCGGGGTCGGGCCCGCCAGTCTCCGCCGTGCCGCTCTTGCCCGCCGCGGCAATGGGAAAGCCGGCGAATGCGTTGGTGGCCGTTCCGAGCGGCGAGGTGACCACGGCGCGCAGCGTGGTGACCACGAAGTCCATCACCGGCCGCGTGAGGGGGATCTTGCGGTGCAGCGTTGGCTTGCTCTGGTACACGACCTGGCCGTTCGGCAGGGTCGCCTTCAGCACGATGCGTGGCCGCCAGAGCGTGCCTCGATTGCCCCATGCGGCGTACGCCATCGCCTGCTGGAGCGGCGTCCCCAGGAATGACCCCTGCCCGATCGCCAGCTGGATCTGGTCGAAGGGCCCGTACGGGGAGTACTTGCCGGTCCATCGCTTGTGCGTCTTGAAGTAGGCGGCGTCCGGGAGGACGCCGGGGCTCTCAGCCAGGAACTCGATCCCGGTCGGCTGGCCATAGCCGAAGCTCGACTGCAGATCGGTCAGGGCCGCCTTGTTTCGCTCGTACACCAGGATGCTGAGCGGCATGTAGGTCGTGTTGCAGCTGAGCGCCATGGTGTCGACCCACGGACGGAAGCCGGCGAGGGACTCGCGCATCCAGTTCTTGAAGGTGAATCCCGAATACGTCCAGGTGCCTGGGCAGAGCATGCGCGTCGCGGTTGTGACGGTTCTGGTCTGCAGCGCGGCGCCAAGGGTGAATGGCTTGAACGAGGAGCCGGTCGGGTATGCGCCGAGGACCGCCTTGTCCATGATCTGTTCCTGGCTCGGCCCGGCGAGGGGGAAGCCGCGCAGTGTCGTGCCGAGGGTCATCGCATTCGGGTCGAAGGCCGGGAGCGAGGCGAGCACCCAGACCTCGCCGGTGCGCGGGTCCACCGCGGCGTTGCCGACCCGTGGATAGCGGCTCATGGCTGCCTCGGCGGCTCGCTGCAGGTCCGGCTGCAGGCTGATTGTGAGCGTCGCGCCGGGAATCATCGGCGTCTTGAACACCGTGACGGGGTCCTTGCCGGGGCGTTCGGCGAGGAGCGTGAAGCCGGGCGTCCCGCGCAGCAGCGCCTCAGCGCCGCGCTCCAGCCCGCTGCGACCGACCCAGTCGCCGGACCTGTAGCCCTTGGCCGAGAGCGTCTTGAGGTCATCCGCGGTCACCTTGCTGACATAGCCGATGGCCTGGCCCGCAAGCGACTCCTGCGGATACACGCGCATTCCGTCGCGCCGGGTCATGGCGAACACGGTCCCGTCGCTGGACACGATCCGGCCACGAGGCGAGGTCTGCCTGGTCAACGCGAGAGTGCCGTCGCTGCCGAGTTCGGGGAAGAGCAGCTCAGGGCTCCAGCGCACCTGCCAACTGGACGCACCCTGACCGAGCATCACCGTCCGTTGCAGGCTCACCTCGCCCAGCAGGTCGGTGGAGAAGACGAGGCTGACCGGCACGGCCATGGCGGGAACCGGACCGGCGGCGACCGACTCCTCCGAGCCCGATGGCGAGGCGCCAGGCGTGGCCGAGGCGCGGGGCGTATCCGAGGCGCCCGGCGTGCCGGAGGTCCCTGGCTGCTGAGACCCCTTCGGGGCGGGTGCGGGGAGGCGCGCTTCCGGCGGCAGCGCGGCAGGCTGCGGGTCCCCAGGAGTCGCCACCAGGCCGGTCTCGCGCACGAGCGTGGCGAACTGACGATGGAGCGCGAGGAAGCGAGCGTGCCCGACCCGAGCCTGGTCAGCGGGGGCGAGCAGGTCCCACATCGCCTCGAAGTTGCCGGCCGTCCAGGCTGCCAGGAACTGCTGGGCTGTGAGCTCCGCGGCCGCGGCTGGCGGCGTGGGTACCGGTGTCGGGTACGGAGTGGGCGCCGGTCCGGAGGAGCATGCGCTGAGCGTCACGGAGCCGGCGAGCGCCAGGATCGCGAGCCTCCCGGTTCCTCGCGCATGGCCTTTCGAGAAGCTCCCCCAGCGGATCGTCATCTTGCCAGCATCACCCGACGGAACCCCTCGGCCGCTCGATAGCCGGCTCGATCCCCGAGCTCCTCTGCCGTGCGACGAAGCCATCGCTCGGTTTCGGTGAAGTTCGTGAACTGGCTCTCGTGGCAGCGCAGCGCGGCGATCTTACGGTCGAGCGTGCCCCCGATGTCGACCAGCTGATTCGCCTCGTTCGTGCTCCACAGGAAGAGCTCTGCCACCTTCCAGGGCTGCAGCCCCGCGTCGATGTGCTCCCGGAAGTTGAGTGGATCGCGAGCCGTGGGAAAGACGGCGTCCACGGTGACCATGCCCACGGCGCGATGATCGGGATGGTTCACCCATTCGTTGTTGACGAAGAGCACGGTTGGATCATGGCCCATCACGATTTCGGGCTGGAACCGGCGGATGGCGTACGTGATTCTTTCCCGAAGGGGCAGGCTCGGCTCCACCTGGCCGTCCGGCTCATCCAGGAAATCGACGCCTGATACGCCAATCTCTGCGGCCGCGGCGCGCTGCTCCCCCGTCCGCCGTTCGGCGAGCTGGCGCGGATCAACAAACGGGTCGTCGCTGCCCTTGTCGCCGCGTGTCACGAGGAGATACCGAACCTCGGCGCCGCCATCGACCCAACGCGCCACGGTTCCCGCAGCCCCGAACTCGATGTCATCGGGGTGGGCGGCGACAACGAGCACCCGCTCGGGAGCGGGCAACCGGTCGATCGCCATCGGTCAGGTGATCCGGGTCGCTGAAGAAGGCATGCGCACATGGAGCGGAGCGACTTTGGGCCGAGCCATCGTACCAGCGGATCGCGGCCCTCTCTTCGACCCTCTAGACGACCAGGCGAGCGGGCTCCGTCGCGAGCCCGTCCTCGATGGCAATGCTCCTGCGCATGCCCTCAACGGAGGCTGGGGACGGCCGCGTCATCGAGGGAAGCCGCACCAGACGGTCTTGAGGTCCGGCGAAGGAACGCTCTGCCCACGC
>VBJP01000318.1 GCA_005880165.1 Chloroflexota bacterium
CGAGGATCGCAGCTCCAACCAGGGTCCCCCAGATACGGCCTTCACCTCCGAAGAGGCTGGTGCCGCCGAGGACCACCACGGTGATCGCGATAAGCTCCTGCCCAGCGCCGAGCGTCGGGACCCCCGAGCCCAGCCTGGAGGTGAGGACAATGCCGGAAAGGGCCGACAGGGCACCGGCGAGCACGAAGATTGCGATCTTGTACCGGTCGACATTCACCCCGGCCAGGCGTGCTGCCTCCTCGTTGCCACCTATGGCGTAGATGTAGCGACCGAGCGTGGTCCGGGATAAGACCACCCAGAGCGTCAAATAGACGAGGACGGCTATCACGATCGGAACCGGAATCCCGAGGACGTGACCCTGCCCAATCGAAGTAAACGCGGCGCTGTTCACCGGGATCGGGCTCGCGTTTGTGTACAGGAGGATCGTGCCAGCCAGGATGCCCTGCACGGCCAGGGTGACGATGAACGAGGCGAGGCGCCCTTTCGCGACGAAGACCCCGTTCGCCAGTCCCGCGATCGCCCCAGCCAGAAGTCCAATCCCAATGGCGAGGGGCGGGCTCCCGGTGTCACGCAGGACGCCTGCCGATAGGACGCCCGCGAACGTGAGTACGGCACCCACCGAGAGATCAACGTTCGCGGACAGAATGACGAGCGTCTCGCCGGCAGCGATCAGGGCGGTGATGCTGACCTGGCGCGCAAGATTCAGAAGATTCGTGGGCGAGAGCGTGCGCGGTTGAGCGATCTCGAGCAGGCCAGCAAGTAGGACGAGAACTAGGATCATCCCGTAGTCGCGGAGAAATGGGGCGACCACCGCGCGCCTCGGGCGCGGAACGGATTCTGCCGTCACGACGGAGGACCCATCGCTGCTCATCACGCCACGGCCCATCCTTGGCCGGTGGCCAGCGACGCGACCGCTTCGGGCGTGGCATCGTCGCGGCTGAGTTCGCCCGCAATCCGACCGCGATACATGACAACCATGCGGTCGCACATGCCCCGCAACTCATCCAGATCGCTGGATACCATCACGACTGCCCGCCCCTCTCCGGCGAAGCGATCGAGGAGCTCGTAGATATCGACCTTCGCCCCGACGTCGACGCCGCGCGTTGGCTCGTCGAGAATCAGGATCGAAGGCTCGGTAATCATTGCCTTGGCGAGCACGACCTTCTGCTGGTTGCCGCCCGAGAGCTCGGTCACCCGCTGCTGGGGCGATGCGGCTCGTATCGCGAATTGCCGAATCAAACGCGCGACGGCCAGCGCAATGGAGCGCGTGCCTAAAAGCCCCCACCGACTGAAGCGCCGGAGGACCGGCAGCGAGATGTTGTCCTGCAGGTTCGCTTTGAGGTTGAGGCTGTCACGCCTTCGGTCTTCAGCTACGAAGGCAATTCCCGCGACAATGGACCGCGCCGGCGAGAGTGCTGGCTGTGCGCGTCCATGGATTCGGATCTCTCCGCTTGCGACAGCCGTGCGGCCATACAGGATCTCTGCGAGCTCATGCTGACCGCGCGCGCTGAAGGTCACGTCCGCGAGTCCCTGGGCGTTCAACCCCGTGACCTCGAGGGCGGCCTCGCCAGGCGTGTGATCGGTCCTCGGATACAGGTCCCGGATCTCTCGACCCACCATCAACGTGATGACCTGTCCGCTCTCGGCGGAGGCGGGCAACGCGCCGGCGACCGCTCCGTCGCGCAAGACCACGACTCGGTTTGCGACTCGCCGGATCTCGTCGATGCGGTGCGAGATGTAGAGGACAGCCTTGTCGCGGGCTATGAGCCCACGAATAACATCGAACAGGCGCTCGACCTCGGCCGCAGCCAGCGCTGCCGTGGGCTCATCCATGATCAAGAGGTCCGCCTCCTGGGTGAGCCCTCTTGCGATCTCGATGAGCTGCGCCTCCGCGACGCTAAGGGTCCGCATGCGGCGTCGCAGGTCGACATCGATCCCGAGCTGGATTAGGGCCTGGCGAGCGGACTCGTCGTCCTCGTGTTGCTGAATCAGCCCATGGAGGCTGCGCTCGTGGCCGAGGAAGATGTTCTCGGCCACGGTCATGTTCGGCACAGATTGCAAGTCCTGATTGATCAGGCAGATGCCGAGTCGGCGAGCCTCCGCTGGACTCGCGATCCGAGAGTCTTGCCCGGCGAGGGTGACGGTGCCTGCATCGGGCTGTTCGACCCCGGCCAGGATTCTTACGAGGGTCGACTTGCCCGCCCCGTTCTCGCCTACGATGGCGACGCATTCGCGGGCGGCGATCGAGAGGTCGACCCCGCGCAAAGCAACCGTCCCGCCGAACCGCTTGGCAATGCTGCGCGCCTCGAGCGGCAGAATGCTCACGATCGCGCTCCCATACGCCCGCTGCGCACACCCGCGGGGTGGGGACGGTTGAAGCCCGCTTGAGCCGACTCGTGTCGCGTGGGCAGCAGAAGGGGACCCCTGCGACAAGGATGACGTTCGCATAGGCCGTGAACTCACCGGTGCGCACGACGAGCCTCGTTCCCCCCGTGAGTTGCTTTAGAGCGGCGTGCGACACGCTGCGAAGACTGGTCTTCCCCAGGAGGGCGATCGCGTCCCGGTATGCGTCGGAGCTCCGCTCTTCGAAGTCGGCCGCGATCACCGCGCTCTCGACCTCGAGGCGCCCAAGGATCGCCTTGAGCGTCTGCGCGAAGCTCGGAACACCCGGGACCAGCGCCAGATCGAGCACCTCGACCATGGCTGGAACTGGGAGTCCGGCATCGGCCACGGTGAGCGTGTCACCATGACCGAGCGTAGCGATGACGGCGGCAAGCCGGCCGTTGAGCAGTCCACCGTTGCGTTCCATCAGATGCCCTCCGC
>VBJP01000103.1 GCA_005880165.1 Chloroflexota bacterium
CGTCTGCCGCTCGAGGGCGACGGCCAGGCGCAGGAGACGTGAGAGGACCCACCAGGTCACCCCCAGGGACAGGGCGAAGACGCCGACCGCCAGCAGCGGGTCGACGAGGGGGTCTCTGAAGGCGGCTACGAGCGCCAACAGGCCCAGCGCGCCGAAGCCCGTCAGCGCCGCCGCCCAGCGGAGCGCCGTTCCCGCACGCGCCACGACACCGAGTCCCGCCGAGAGGATCAGCCCTCCGACTGCGACGGCGATCGTCAGGACGGGCTTGTCCGCTTTCCCGAGCAGGCTGACGACGAGCTGCTCGGCGCCGCGAGGCTGAAAACTGATCAGCAGCGCCCCGATCTCGCTGACCGGCGACGGCGCGCCGGGCACGAGCCCGGCGACCAGCTCGGCCACGCCGAGCGCGACGCCACCTGCCAGCAGCCCGACGGCAGCTGCCAAGCCCCACGATCGCACGCGCACGCCCGCATTGAACAGCAATTCAACGCGCCGCGTGTGACCGCTGCATGACTGGTGAACAACGGCGATAGGGCGTCACGCGCTATCGTCGGGGCATGCCGTTCAGTGTCCTGCTCGCGCCCGGGGCTTCGGGCACGGTCGCGGGGCTCCGCCCCTATCTCGATGGCTTGGCGGCACGCGGCATCGAGGCACGCGGCGTGGAGCTGCCGCGTGGCTCGGTGGAGCGGGCGCTGCCCGTCTATGCCGCGGCGCTGGAGGCGGCCGGGAAAGCGGCGACGATCATCGGCGGGCATTCGTTCGGCGGACGGGTGGCCAGCCTGCTGGCTGCGGAGCGGAGCGTGGCGGGCCTGATCCTGATGTCGTATCCGCTGCACCGACCCGGTCACCCGGAGCAGTGGCAGTCGAAGACCGAGCATTGGCCGCGCATCCGCAGTCCGGTGCTGCTCCTGTCCGGGGAGTCCGATCCGTTCGCCAAGTTGACCTTGTTGAGGCGCGCCGTCGCGCGGCTGCCCCACGCCGAGCTCGTCACCTACCCGGGAGTGCGCCACGGCATCGGTCCAGTGCTCGGAGACGCGCTTGAGCGGATCGGCGCCTGGATCGATCGCCTGCCACCCCCACCGGGCGCCTAGGCGCGAGCGACGTCCTCGCTAAGGCGTTCCTGGATCAGACTGTCGGCGACGATCGCGGCCTGCGGGTTGCCGGTCACAGCGCTGAGGAAGTCGAGCTGCCGGAGAGCGAAGGTCCGCATGGCATCCTCTGCGCGCACCGTGGCCGTTCGCGGCGTCGCATGGAGGAGCGCGATCTCACCAAAGCTGTCCCCCTCTGCCAGGTGACGGACGATGGTGCCCGACCTCTCCACCTCGGCGTGCCCGGCGTCGATGATGAAGAACCGATCACCGGGCTCTCCCTGCGTGCAGACCTCCTGGCCGGCGCTGAATCCCATCGGCTCAAGGCCGCCGGCGATCTGCTCCACGACGGTCAGCGGCAGCGGCTGGAACATCGCCACTCCTCGCAGCAACCGCATCTGCAACCACAGCCAGGAGCGGGAGGATGAGCCCTGTCAGCACGAGGCCGCCTCGCAGGCCAGCACGCTGGACGATGAGCGGCGCGGCCAGCGATCCAAGTGCTACACCGAGCATAAAGACTCCCTCGCAGGCGCCGAACACGCTCGCGCGTACCCGGTTGGGGACGTTTCGCTGGATCAGCGAAAAGATGCCGACGTCGAAGATGGCGTTGCCGATCCCGAGCACCGCGAGCACAGCAATCGCGACGATTGCGTTGGGCAGCAAGCCAATGACCGTGATTGGCAGGCCCCACAGCACCAGGCCCAGGAGCGCCGCTCCAGAGAGGCGGCGCCGACCCGCGAAGGCGGACCCGGCCACGGCGCCCGCGATGCCCCCGAGGCCGATGGCGGCCTGCAGCACGCCGATTCCCTGGTCCCCGAGCGACATGAGCTGAGCGGCGGCCACGACCAGCATCACCGTCATCGCCCCACGCACGAATGTCTGCACCATCCCGATTCCTGCCAGCACCGCCGCGGAGGGATGCTCGCGAAGCGCAGCGATGCCGCCAAAGGCACGTCGCCATCCAGTGCGGCGTGACGCAGCTTGGTGCGCGGGCTGCGCTGCGGGACGCACGAGGCTGATCGCAATCGCAGCCGCCCCGAACGCGACGGCGGGTGCGACGAGAGCAGGTCTCACCCCGAATAGCGCCACCAGCCCTGCCGCGACGGCAGGCCCGACCAGGCTCCCGATGTTCTCGCCCGCGCCCGAGACGACGTTGCTGGCGACCAGCTCTTCGGGGGCCCGCGCCAGGGCGGGCAGCAGCGCCGCATTCGAGGGTCTATGCAGGGTCGCCAGCACCCCTTCCAGCGCGGCCAGCAGAAGGAGCAACGCCGTGCCGCCGCCCGCCCAAGCGACGAGCGCCAGGCACGCCACGACGACGCCTCGAGAGGCGTGGACCGCCACCAGCAGCCTGTGGCGTGGCAGGCGGTCAGCCAGACCCGCGATGAACGGCGCGAGCAGGCCGGCCGGGAGGGTCCGCGCCAGGCTGGCCAGGCCGACCTCGACGATCCCCCCGACCTGGTACGCGTAGACGAGCAGGGCGACCACGAAGGCGCCCTCCGCGCCGATCCCGAGTGCCCATGCTGTCTCGGCCAGCCGGATCTCCCGGTTCGCGAGGGCCTGGCGCAGCGGGCTCGGCGCTGTCACCGCCGCATGATAGGAGTCTGGATTCGGGGTTCCTACACCCTGGCGAGCTGCCCGTTTCCCCGGGCCGGGTACACTCCGGCATATGACGGCACCGAGCATGGTCGTCTGCCCGAGCTGCGGAGAAGGGAACCCCGCGACGTTGCGCACATGCGCCAACTGCGGATCGCCCCTCCCTAGACAAGATCACACGATGCGACAGATGCATCGGGTGATAACGATCGTGACGTCCGACTGGAAGGGCTCGACGAGCCTGGGCGAGCAGCTCGACGCAGAGTCGCTGCGGGAGGTACAGACGCGCTACTTCGATGAGATGCGCACTGTGTTCGAGTCCCACGGTGGCACCATCGAAAAGATCATTGGCGACGCCATCGTCGTTGTATTCGGCCTACCTGTGCTCCACGAGGACGATGCGCTCCGGGCCGTCGCGGCGGCGGCCGAAAGCCTTCGCACCCTCGCCAGCCTGAACGACCAGTTCGCGCAGGTATACGGCATTCGCTTGCTGGTCAGAACGGGGATCGCGACGGGCGAGGTGGTTCTCGAAGAGGAGGGCTCGGGCCAGCACGTGCTCAGTGGGGCGGTGAGTGTTACCGCCACGGCGATGGAGCAGAGCGCGCCCCCCGATGAAGTGCTCCTTGCTCCATCCACGTACCGGCAGATACGCGATCTCGTCAAGGTCGAGGCCTTGCCCGCCATTACGCCTAAGGGAGCCCCACAGCCGGTGACACCGTATCGGCTGCTTGCTATCTCCGCGGACGCCGAGCGAGCGGTACGCGAAGCCGAGAAGTCGGACGCCGAAACAGCCGGGAAACTGTGCGCGTCCTGCGGAGCGGACAATCCGGCGGATCTGGTGACGTGCGGAAGCTGTGGAGCATCCCTTGCGCGGGTGGTCGCGGCACAGGAGCGCCGTAAGACGGTAACCATCGTGTTTGCCAACCCTCGGCCGGTTGTAGCAGATGCCTCCTCCGAACGACGCGGGGCAGTGCGCGAAGTGGTCACCCGCTACTTCGCCGTCATGCGTCCCATTCTCGAGAAGCACGGCGGGACCGTTGAAAAGTTCATCGGCGATGCGGTAATGGCCGTCTTCGGCCTACCTGTGCTCCACGAGGACGATGCGCTCCGGGCTTCCCGCGCAGCTCTGGAGATGCAGGCGGCGCTCCCGGCACTGAACGTCGAGCTTGGATCTGCATGGAACGTGACGGTGGAGCACCAGATCGGGGTCAACACCGGCGAAGTGATCGCCGGCGACGCGAGCCTGGGCCAGCGCCTGGTCACCGGCGACGCCGTCAACGTCGCAGCCCGGCTGGAACAGGCCGCGTCGGCCGAGGAAGTCCTGATCGGCGAGCTGACTCACCGCCTGGTGCGCGATGCAGTGACGGTAGAGCCAGTCGAGCCGCTTCAGCTCAAGGGCAAAGCCGAACACGTCCCCGCCTATCGACTTCTGTCGGTCTCCCGCGCAGTTGAGGGATTCCGGCGCCGCCAGGACGCTCCGATGGTCGGGCGCGAGGGCGAGATGGCTGCGCTCAGCGAAATCTTCCAGCGGTGCCGGAATGAGCGGGCCGGTCGCATGGCCACTGTGATTGCCGATGCCGGCACGGGGAAAAGCCGACTGATACGCGAGTTCGTCGATGCGTGCGACACGACCTCGTTGGTGCTCCGGGGACGCTGCCTACCATACGGTGAAGGCATCACCTTCTGGCCGCTCGTGGAGGCAGCACGCGCGGCTGCCGGCATCGAGCCAGCCGACACTCCCGATCAAGGCGTCGCGAAGCTGCGCGCCTTCATCCACGACACCGCCGTGGCGGATCGGATCGCTGCCGCCATTGGGCTGACGACGGAGCAGTTCGGCGTTCAGGAGATCTTCTGGGCCACGCGCAAGATGCTCGAGCAGCTCGCCGTCGACCGGACCGCGATCTGGGTGATCGACGACATCCACTGGGCTGAGCAGACGCTGTTGGATCTGATTGTGTATCTGCTGGAACAGACCCCGGCGCCAGTTCTGCTTCTGTGCAGCTCGCGGCATGACATCCTCGAAACGCATTCAGATTGGGCGCTTCGCTCCGACAGCGTGCGTCTTGTCCTTCAGCCGCTGAGCGACGCGGACGCGGCCCAGGTTGTTCAGAACCTGCTCGGAAAGGCAGGGATAGCGGGTCAAGTTCAGAATCGCATCGTCCGAGCAGCCGAAGGCAATCCACTCTACGTGGAGCAGATGCTCTCGATGCTGATCGACTCGGGGAGCCTTCAGTCGATCGAGGGCCGCTGGGAGCCAGCCGTCGACCTCGCCGACATCGTCGTGCCCCCCACGATCCAGGCGCTACTCGCATCGCGCCTGGACCTCCTTGCGCCGGACGAGCGGGCTGTCATCGAGCCGGCTTCGGTCATCGGCCTCGAATTCGCAGAGGCGGCCGTCAAGGAGCTCGCTCCCCGAGAGATCCAGAAAGTCGTCACGGCCCACCTCCAAGCCATGGCGCGCAAGCAGCTCGTGAGACCTGGCTCGACGAATGTGGATGACGCCAGCTTCCGGTTCATGCACATTCTGATCAAGGACGCCGCGTACAGCGGCCTCCTGAAGCGCACGCGCGCCGTGTTCCACGAGCGCTTCGCCCAATGGGCGGATCGGATCAACCGCGAACGGGGCCGGTCGCAGGAGTACGAGGAGATCCTGGGCTATCACCTCGAGCAGGCGTACCTATTTCTCGGCGAGCTCGGCCCACGCAACGCCCACGGAGTTGATGTTGGCGTCCGCGCATCAACCCTGTTGGCGTCGGCAGGTCGCCGCGCCCTGGCCCGGGGCGATGCACCGGCTGCGGTCAACCTTCTCCGACGGTCGGCCGCGTCTCGGGGCGAGGCCGATGTCGAGCGCCTTCCCATCCTCTTGGATCTGGCAGAGGCCATGCGCGAGCTTGGCGCGTTCGACGAGGCCCTCGCGGTAGTCCGCGAGGTGCTCGACGCAGCGAAGACTCTTGGACAAGAGGTGCTGGTCCGCAAGGCGCGCCTCGTCCAGCTCTACCTCCAGATCTATGCGGGCCAGACCGATGGAACCGGCGACTGGACCAGCACCGCGCGACGCGAGGTCGAAGAGGCGATTCCGGTCTTCGAACGCGTTAACGACGAGGACGGCCTAGCTCGTGCCTGGAATGTCGAGGCCGTCCGGGCGGGGAATGCCGCACGGTGGGCCGAGATGGCGGATGCGCTCGAGAACGTCATGCGTCACGTGCGGCGGAGCGGCCGCGCCGCGGCGTCCCGGTCACCATCGGCGACCGCAATCGCTCTTCTCTATGGACCAACCCCCGTCTCCGAGGCGATCGCCCGTTGCACCGCGCTGGCGGAGCACACCACCTCGGACCAGATAGCGCTGTCGGTTATCAACGATCAGCTGGCGCAGCTGCATGCCATGCGAGGCGATTTCGATCAAGCACGGACACTCTATAAGCGAGGACGCGCGACCCTGGAGGACCTTGGCGCTCGCATTCTGGCTGCCTCGAACTCGATCGACGCGGCACGAGTCGAGCTCCTGGCTGCCGACTACCCCGCCGCCGTGCGGGAGCTGCGGCGGGGGTACGACGAACTGAACGCCGCTGGTGAGAAGTATCTCCTGTCCACGGTGGGTGGACTGCTCGCGCGTGCGCTTGCCCTTGAGGGTTCGTTCGAGGAGTCGGAGGCACTTACCCGTGTGATGGAGGAGCTCGCGGCGGCGGACGATGTCGACGCACAGGCCATGTGGCGCGGTGTCCGGGGCCGGGTCGTTGCGCAGCGGGGCGAGGTGTCCGAAGGACGGCGGTTCGCCATCGAGGCTGTCGCTCTGCGACGGCAGTCAGATGCCCTCGCACTCCTCGCCGAAGCGTTGACGGACCTGGCGGAGGTTGAACGCCTGGGCGGAGATCACCGGGCGGCCCACGCCGCGCTCGCCGAGGCGGTCGCCCTTCTCAAGCGGAAGGGTGACCTTGTCTCGGCGAATCGCCTGAGCCTGCTTCTTTTCCAACCAACCTGACGGGAGGCGCCGCCACGCGGCCTCTACCCGGGGCCGGCCGTCAGGGCGATAGGTGAATCAAGCCGTTGTGCCGGGAAATGAAGACAACCTGGAGGTTGTTACCTGGCTTGCTGAGACTGAAGCAGGGAGTCACGCTTGGTGACGTGAGGCTGTCGCAGAGGTTGGCCGGGTTGCTCAGGAACTGACCTGTGACCTTACCGGTCACCTTGTCCAGGTAGATCCAGCAAAGGCCGCTGACCTGGTTGGGGTTTGCGCCCTGGTAGACCGAGACCGTGACCCGGAATGGGTTCGTGAACGTCGTGTCGTCCCCAACATTCAGCGCCGACCATTCGCCGATCTGCGTGGAGGACGGGCCGCAGTCGTCGCCTGTTTGTATCGTGGGCGGCGCCACCCCCTTCCCGTCCTGCGCGGTAAGCGAGATGAGCGTCTGACCTGTCGCGGAGGCGTCGATGACCGTCGACTGCTTGTTGGACTTGCTCAGGGGGGTCGTGTCATCGCCGATCGTCAGCTGGTCCGCGTTCACAACGTAGCGACCGGCGAAGTTCGAATCCGTGGTTACGTGGACGGTGCCCGCGGGCGCCGCGATGTCGCTTCCATGGCTGTTGCCGCCGGTCGTGCCGGTCGAGTTGAAGTGGAAGGGGACGGTCCAGTCGCTGTTGAAGGGCGGCGACGGAGTGACATATACCGCGGTCAACGTGATGGTTGGTGCGTTGGCTGGAACGGCCCCGAAGCTGCAGAAGAGCGATCCCCCCGTATTGCACATGCCGGCCGAGGGGCCAATGAGCACGCCGACGAATTGGGTAGAGAGCCGATATGTTGCTCGGACCGTTGTTCGTGAAGGTCAGGTTGAACGCCACCGGTTCGCCAGCAGAGACCGTTCCTGGCTGCGCGACCGCAGTGCCAACCGCACCCGCTGGCTTGGCACCCAACGCTGGCGACGAGAGCGCGGTGGCGGCGAGCGCAAAGACGACCCAGAGAACACCTGTAGCTCGGGCACTACGTATACGCATTGTCTGCCTCCGAAGGCTAATACATCAATTGACGCTCGGGGCAACGCGAGTACGTCGTTCGCGATGGGTTCCGAAGTGTAACCGGTCGCAAGCCGGAAGTACTAGATGGGTCCTTGATTTCGCGCGGATCGAGCGAGGATCTCGGTGCAGCGCAGCAACACCCGACGCTGGCTCAGGGTAGCGTTCGGCCCCGGGCGACAGCGGTCGCGCGCCTTGGGACAGCCTGCCTGACCGATGGGCGACGCTTGCGGCGGAACTGTCTGCCATGATCGCGTCCCAGCCATCGAGGGGCGATGAGCGGCATTCCGGGTGAGCCGCGTGTCAGAGCTCATGGAGCGCGAGCGTGCGGCGTTTGTGCACGCCCATCCCGGCTCGCGAAGTCTGTTCGAGCGCTCGCGCCATTCGCTCCTCGGCGGCCTACCCATGCAATGGATGGCCAAGTGGCCCGGCGGCTTTCCGGTCGTCGTGGAGAGGCGGCTGGCGCCCACTTTCGCTGCGCTGACGGGCACGACTACGTCGATCTCTGCCTCGGCGACACCGGGGCGATGACCGGGCATGGGGCGGCGGCATCCGTCGCCGCCATCACGGCACAGCTCCAGAGGGGGATGACGACCATGCTCCCGACTGAGGACGCTCCTCTCGTCGGCGAGGAGCTCACACGCCGTTTCCGGCTTCCCGTCTGCAGCAGCTGACGCACCTGTACGCGCTGAACCGTGGCATCCTCTTGACGCCGTTCCACAACATGGCGCTCATGTCACCCGCTACCACTGAGCGCGATGTCGATGGCCACACGGCGGTCTTCGTCGAGATGGCCGGCGAGCTTACGGCACACTGAGCACGAAAGGGACCCGATGCGACTGTTCGTCTTTCTCCATGTGCTGAGCATGTTCTCCGCCGTCGGCGCTTCCTATGGACCTGCCTTCCTCGTGCACCGGGCGGCGGCCACCCGCCACGTCCCGACGATCCGCGGGGTCTTTTCCACGGCCAAGGCGGTCGGTCCGCTGATCCCCGTCTTCTTCCTGAGCGGCTTTGCCTTTGCGCTGCTCGCGATCTTCACGGAGGGGTTCAATCCGTTCCGGCCCTGGCTTCTGATCGCCTATGTCCTGTTCGCGATCGGCATGTTCACCGGCTTCCGGATTCACGCTCCGTACGGGCGGGCGGTTGGTGCTGCGGCGGAGGCGTCGCCCGACGCCGCCCCATCGCCGGAGCTGAACCAAGCGCTCGACAACCCGCAGGAAACGTTTGCGTACTGGCTCGATTACGCGGTGGTCATCGGCCTCATCTTCGACATGATCATCAAGCCGTTCGGCTTCTAGTCAGGAGCGTTCGGCGAGGCGGCGATGAACGGCTGGGCGGCGGGTCTCGTCCAGGCGGCGGGTGGCCTGCTGCTAATTGGGCTCGTGCTGTGGGACATCTTCCAGACCGTTGTGCTGCCGCGCCCGGCGCCCACCCGAGTGCGCATCGCGCGCAATTTGATTCGCGTGACATGGCCCCTCTGGCGCTGGCGCGCGCTCCAGCGCACCTCGTCGCTGGACCAGGAGAAGCTGCTCGGCAGCTACGCCCCCGCCACGGTGCTGATCCTGCTGATCACCTGGATCCTGGTCGTCGTCGTGGGCTTCGGCCTGCTCCTGTACTCGCTGCGCGACGGGCTCGCACCCGTTCCCGACTTCGGGTCGGTCCTCTACTACGCGGGGACATCGGTGCTCACTATCGGCTTCGGGGACATCACCGCCACCCACGGCCTGGCGCGGCTCGTATCGGTGGTGGCGGGCGGGTTGGGCCTCGGCATTCTCGCGCTCGGCATCACCTACCTCTTCAGCCTGTATGGGTCGTTCCAGCGCCGCGAGATCCTGGTGGTGCGCCTCGAGGCGCGTGCCGGCGCACCGCCATCCGGCATTCGCCTGCTGGAGTCGTATGGAGCCAAGGACCTGCGTCCCGGGCTGGCGAGCTTCTTCCTCGAGTGGGAGGCTTGGGCAGCGGAGGTGCTGGACACCCACGTTGCCTACCCGATCCTCCCCTACTTCCGCTCGTCACACGACAACGCGTCGTGGGTCTCGTCGCTGGGGGCGGTGCTGGATGCCTCCGCCCTGGTGTTGACGGCGATCGAGGATGGACCCACAGGCGAGGCAACGATGGTCCAGCGCGTGGGCGGTCACTTCGTGGAAGACCTCTCGAATTTCTTCGGCTGGCGCAACGTGCCCATGGCCCTGGTCGAACGTTCGGAGTTCGACGCGGCGTGCGAACGGCTCAGCGCGGCAGGATGGCGGATCCGCAAGGAGGATGATGCCTGGAAGGCGTTCGTCGCCCTGCGCTCCGAGTATGCCGCGCGCCTGAACCAGATGGCGCTCTACTGGGTCACGCCGCCGGCGCTGTGGATCGGCGATCGTGGGGCAGTCCGGCACATGCCGCCGGTGGGAAGCAGCTGACCCGGTCGCACCGCGGCGTCGCGGCGTCGCGGCGCCGGCCGGATTCAGGGCTGGGTGGCGATGAGGTCGTCGAGGATGCGGCCCATGGACGCGACGGCCAGGGACAGATGACCGTGCTCCGGCAGGAGCTGAGCCGTCGCTGAAGCGACGTGCCTCGCCAGCCACTGACCGTGCGCGAAAGGAACCATCCGATCCTGCGCTCCCTGCCAGATCGTGACGGGACGGCGGATGGCACCGGGGTCGAAGCCCCACGGCTTGAGGAAGGCGATGTCGTCGTCGAACCAGCCCCAGATGCCATTGCTCACGGATTCCCGGAAGCCCGCCGCCAACCACTCGGCAAACTCGCCGGTGAGCGCCCGGCGGTCGACGTCGGAGACCAGGTCACCGAAGCCGGCCACCACCTGGTCGGCCGTCACGCCCGCCACCCAGGAGCCCTCATGCTCGAGAAACTGCTGCAGCTGTTCCGGACCCTCGAGGGCCGCCCCGAATTCGGCGTGGTTCTCCGCGCCCATGCCCTCCATCCAGTCCAGGCCCTCGGCCGGATATGGGGCGACGCCCGCGATCGAGGCCGCGGCGATGACCCGCTCCGGGAGGAGTGCCGCGCAGGCCAGCGCGTGAGGCCCCCCGCCCGACCAGCCCATCGTGTAGCAGCTGGCCGCGCCGAGGTGGTCGAGCACGGCGGTGACGTCGCCCGCCACATCCGCGACGCTGCGACCCGGACTGCGTGTCGATCGCGAATACCCGGCGCGTGAGTAGTTGACGAGACGCAGGCCGCGCTCAGCCGCGAGATCGACGAAGGGGACGTATGGAAGCCCGGAGCTCGGCGAGCCGTTGTGATGGATCAGCGGGGTGCCATCCTCCGGTCCGGTGACGTAGATCTCCAGCGTCCGGCCGTCCGCCAGCGGCAGGTCCACCGGGTCGTACTCGTTCATGACGCCACGATGCCATAGCCGGCCAAACGGTGGATAAGTCCCTCGACGCATGCATCCCGCGGGCGGAGAATGACCCTTGAGTGCGAGCGACACACGCTGACTGGTGCTGATCGGTCCCTGTGCCGACGCCACGGAGGATTCGAGCGTGGACAACCAGGCGATGAAGCGGAAGATCGAGGAGACCTTCAACATCGGGAGCATGGAGCAATACGGCCGCGAGATGTACGAGATGTCGGCCGACGACATCGTCCAGGAGTGGCCGCAGTCCGGAGAGCGCATTCGCGGCAAGGAGAACGTCGCGGCGGTCAACTCGAACTACCCGACGGGCTCTGGTACGAACCCGACCGCGAAGCTGCGCCGGGTGCTCGCCCCGGACGAGGCGTGGGTGATCGAGAGCGTCATCGACTACGGGGATGGCGTCCCCGTCAGTGCGGTGTCGATCATCAAGACCAACGCTGACGGAAAGATCGTCCACCAGCGCGACTATTTCGCGTATCCCTTCGAGGCGCCGGAGTGGCGCAAGCAGTGGGTGGAGCAGATGGAGAAGGAGCCGATGCCGGTCGGCTGACCGGGAGGCTCGCTATCGCGTCAGGCGGACGCGCAGGAAGACTCGCATCCCGAAGACGCCGAGCCCAACTCGGAGGAAGCGACCGAAGAACGCCTCCGCCTGCTCGCGGCCCACCAGCTCTGGCTCCTCCACCGTGTAGTCGGCTCCACCCCAGCGAAGCTCGCAGCCGCCCGCCTCGAGGACGTTGCGTGCCCATTGGGTGCGCTCGCCCCATGGGAGCGGGATGATGAAACCGTCCGGAGTGGTGACGATCGCCACCGGGGTGGCGTAGCGCGTGCCGGATCGGCGTCCGACGTGATGGACGACAGCCCACAGCTTGAAGAAGCGCCGCCCGGCGAGCGGCCGGGTGATGGGGTCGGTGACACGGGTGAAGGCCCGCATGAGCTCGCCGGCCCCGCTCGCCCGGCTGGTCGTGGTAGGGGTCATCGACCCAGCGTAGGCACCTGGGCCCTGGAGCGCATCCCGGAGGCTATGCAGCCGACCTGACGGAAAGCCGCCACGCGGATCACACGAGGCCTCTGCGGATGGCATAGGCGGTCGCATCCGAGCGACCCCGCGCCCCGATCTTCGGATACAGGTTCGCCAGATGACGCTCCACGGTGTGGATCGATAGGCCCAGCCGATGGGCAACCTCCGCATTCGTCTCCCCGCCCGCGACAAGCCGCAGGACCTGGACCTCGCGGGGCGTGAGGGTGTCGCTGGCCGGTAGCCTGGCTGACGGACCCGGCAGGGCGGTGGCGCCATCGGTCAGGAAGTCGACGAGGACCTTGACGTCGCCACCCAGGTCTTCGACGAAGAGGGTCGCCGTCGACCCGGGCAGCTGCAGCAACCGGCCGTTCGGGAGCGCCGCAGCCAGCTGGCGCGACACCTCGACGGGAATCTGCCGCTCTCCCTGGCGATGCAGGACCAGCGCAGGCGCCTGAATGCGGGCCAGATCGTTCGACACGTCCGTGTCGCGGGCGATGCGCAGCATGGAGCGCGCCATCGCCGGGGTGGCCGCGGTGCGGAAGGCCTCGGCCATCAGCCGTCCGGTCTCGCCCGCCGACCAGCCCAGCCAGGCGTGCGCGGCGGCATCGGTGAAGAGGTCCCAGTCGCGCTCAATCAAGGTCAGCAGCGCCTGGGTCTCCGCCGGCGCCATCGCATCCCACCCGCGCGCGGCGCCGCCGAACAGGATCAGTCGCGTGATCTGCGAGGCGTGCGCGGCGGCGTAGGCGACGGCCAGCAGGCAGGAATGGTAGTAACCAAAGAGCGCGAAACGCCCCAGCCCGGCGGCGGTTACCACGGCTTCGAGGTCGCGCTTCATCGCACCGAGGCCAAGGTCCTCGACCTCGCGTTGGGACTGCCCGGTGCCGCGACCGTCGTAGAGAACCACGCGCAGGTGCTGCCCGAGACCCTCGTAGGCAGACCGCAGGAGGGGGATCTGCCACTGCGCCACGACGTTGCTGAATGGGACGGGTGGGAGCCAGATCATGGGTGGCCCGCCACCGTGGACCGTGTATGCGATGGTGACCCCGTCGCTGGTCCGGGCGTACTGGATGCGCGGCTCCACGCCCTCATCCTACCGACCCCGATGCGCAGCGACGGTGCGGCTCACATGCGATTCCGTGCGACGTCGATTTCGGGATGCGCCGTACGTCGTCTTTACAAACGGGACCGATGTTTGGGCGCTCCCAACACAGCTGATTCAGGAGGAGATTTCCATGGCGACAGAGGTCATCCACGTCGAGGTCACCGGGAGTGACGGTGAGGGTCTGCAGCGGTTCTACCGCGATGTCTTCGGCTGGAGCCTGGACACCAACAATCCCGGCGGGTACGGCATGTATCGCCAGGGAAACGGGATTACCGGCGGTATCGGTGCGGCCGGCCAGGGCCAGCCGCCGGGCGTGAAGTTCTACGTCCACACCGACGACCCACAAGACGTGCTGAAGAAGGTGGAGCAGGCGGGAGGCAAAATCCTCATGCC
>VBJP01000122.1 GCA_005880165.1 Chloroflexota bacterium
CCGATCGTGGCTCGAGCGTGCGCTTGAGACGCCGTTTCCTACCGGCCTCGAGGAAGAGTGGCGCCGGACCTCGCTGAAGGATCTGCCGCGCGACGGTGTTCTGCTCGAGCAGGCGGAATTCCGCCCGGAGCTTCCCGACTCGCGGCTCGCCGAGCGCGGCGTGGTGTTCACCGATCTTGCCACGGCTGCCCGCGAGCATCCCGACCTGGTGCGCCCCTACCTGGGTCGCGGCGAGGGTGTTGCCTCGCACGCGGCCTTCTGGGCCCTCTCGCTGGCCGGCTGGACGGGAGGCACCTTCCTGTACGTGCCGCGCGGCCTCGAAGTGGACGGCACGCTCATCGCACGGATCACGCAACCCGCCTCGGACGTGACCTTCCTGCCCCACACCCTGGTCGTCGCCGATGAGGCCAGCAGCGTGACCCTGCTCGAGGAGCTCGTCTCTCCGGACGGCGCGCCCGGATGGTTCGGGGGCACGGTCGCGATACACGCGCAACCCGGGGCGCACGTCCGCTACGCGAATCTGCAGCGCCTGGGCGATGGCGTCTGGAACATCGGGGCACAGCGCGTCGAGGTCGGCAGCGACGCCTCGGTCACCACCCTGAACACCGAGGTCGGCTCGCGGGTCACCAAGCTGGGACTCGACCTGCGCATGGCCGGCAAGGGCGGCACCAGCCTGCTGCTCGGACTGCTGGCGGCGGGCGACGAGCAGCACATTGACATCAACAGCCTCCAGGACCTGATCGCGGACCACACGACCTCGGACCTGCTCTACCTCTCGGCGCTCTACGACAAGGCGCGCGCCGCCTTCTACGGCGTCACGCGCGTCGAGGAGACCGCGCGGCAGTCGAGCAGCTACCAGGAATGCCGCAACCTGCTCCTCTCGCCGACCGCCGGCGCGGAGCCGATCCCGGTGCTCGAGATCAAGACCAACGACCTGCTGCGCTGTGGGCACGGGGCAACCGCGGGTGCGATCGACCCCATCCAGCGCTTCTACGCGGAGTCGCGCGGCCTGGATGCCGCGGAAGCCGAGCGGATGATCGTGCGCGGCTTCTTCGAGCAGGTGATCGCCAAGATCCCCGTCGAGCCGGTGCGGAGCGCGATGCTGGCCGCGCTGGCGGAGCGCATCGGGCACGCGGAGGCGTTCGACGAGACGGAGGCTGCCGCATGACCGCCATGGAGCAGGCCGCGGTGGGCGGCTTCGTGACTGTGGCGAGCGCATCGGAGATCGCCCCCGGGACGGTCCGCGTGGTCGAGGTCGATGGCCGCTCGTTGTGCGTGGGCTTCACCGAGGACGGCGAATGGGGAGCAATCGACAACGTCTGCACCCACGACGGTGGCGTCCTCGGCGAGGGCGAGCTGGACGAGAACGCGGTCGAGTGCCCGCGCCATGGGGGTCGCTTCGATCTCTTCTCCGGGCGCGTGCTGTCGCTGCCGCCGGTCGTCCCGGTGCGCGCCTACGCGGCGCGGCGGGTGGGTGACGACGTGCAGGTGGAGCTCGACGCATGAAGATCAGCACCCGCACCGAGTACGGCATCCGGCTCCTGATCCAGCTCGCGCGCCAGGACGGCGATGGGCCCGTCTCACTGTCGGGCATTGCGCGTCGCGAGAAGCTGCCCCACGCCTACCTTGAGCAGCTCGTCGGACAGCTGCGGCGTGCAGGCCTGGTCACTGCCACGCGCGGGCAGGCAGGTGGGTATCAACTGGCTCGCCCGGCATCAGAGATCAACATGGCCGACACAGTGCGCATCCTCGAGGGCCCGTTGCTCGAGATGCCGTGCGCAGGCGCCGACAACCTCGAGGCCTGCGACCGGCCTCAGACCTGCAGCGTCCACGAGCTCTTCCAGCGGGTCCACGAATCTCTGGACCTGGCCCTCGGCTCGACGAGCCTCGCTGAAGTGGCTGCCTCGGCAGGCGGCCCTCCCTATCCACCGGCGGTTCGCAAGCGCCGCATCGCCGAGCACGCCGCGCGGCAGGCCGTCGCGGCGGCCACGCTGGCTCGCGAGTCAGCACCAACCTACGCAGGAGCGACAACGACCGACTCATGACCGATGAACTGCTGATCGCTGATCTCGAAGTGAGCATCGGCGACAAGAAGATCCTCAACGGAGTCAACCTGACCGTCCGTCAGGGCGAGGTGCATGCCTTGATGGGCCCGAATGGTTCGGGCAAGACGAGCCTGGCCTACACGCTGATGGGCCACCCCGACTACCGGGTTGACGCGGGCAGCATCACCTGGCGTGGCAAGGACCTCCTGGCCGGACCGACGCCGCTGGGCATGTCACCGGACAAGCGCGCGCGATTGGGTCTCTTCCTGGCCTTCCAGTACCCATCGGCCATCCCCGGCGTGACCGTGGCGAGCTTCCTGCGGAACATCTACAACGCCGTCCACCATCCCAAGCCCGCCGGTGCGGAGGGCGAGGACGCGATCAAGTACACGGGCATTCCGCTCGCCAAGTTCCGCCGGATGATGGAGGAGAAGATGGCCATGCTGCGCATGGATCCCTCCTTCGCCAGCCGCTACGTCAACGAGGGGTTCTCGGGAGGTGAGAAGAAGCGCCTCGAGATGCTCCAGATGGCGGTGCTCAACCCGGAGCTCGCCATTCTCGACGAGACGGACTCCGGCCTCGACATCGACGCGCTGCGCACCGTGGCCGAGGGGATCAATGCGACGCTCTCACCGGAGATGGGAGTCCTGATGATCACCCACTATCAGCGGATGCTGAACTACGTGACCCCGGACCAGGTGCATGTCCTCATGGACGGTCGGATCGTGATGTCCGGTGGGGTCGAGCTCTCGCACCAGCTCGAGGCGAACGGCTACGACTGGGTGCGCCAGCAGGTGGGGCTGCCGGTGGGTGTGCTCGACGAGGCCGGCGCCCCCGAGCCGGTCGCCGAGCACGCTTAGACTTCGAGGTAGACCGATGGCGGTGCAGCAGGCGATCCCCAAGGCACGGGCCGGAATCCCAGGCGGATTCTCCGGATCAGCGGTGCGCGCCGACTTCCCGATCTTCGAGAACCCGACCGGAACCGGCAAGCGGCTGGTCTACCTGGACGCGGCCGCTTCCTCTCCCAAGCCTCGGGTCGTGATCGACACCATGGCCGATGCCTATGCCCACCACTACGCCAACGTCCATCGCGGGATTTACGAGCTTTCCGAAGACGCTACAGCGCGCTTCGAGGCAGCGCGGCGCAAGCTGGCGGGGTTCATCAACGCGCCGTCCGAGCGGGAGTGCGTCTTCGTGCGCAACGCCACGGAGGCCATCAACCTGGTCGCCTATTCCTGGGGCCGCACCAACGTTGGCGAGGGGGATCGGGTGATCACCACTCAGCTCGAGCACCACGCCAACATCGTCCCCTGGCAGCAGCTATGCGCAGAGGTGGGCGCGACCCTGGAATACGTCGCCATCACCGACGACGGCCAGCTCGACCGCGACGACCTGGCCGCCAAGCTCGAGCCGCGCGACGGCCGTCCCCCGCGACTGCTGGCACTCGCCCACGTGAGCAACGCGCTGGGAACCATCAACCCGGTTACGGAGCTCACGCGGCTCGCTCACGACGCCGGCGCGCTGGTGCTCGTGGATGCGGCACAGTCCGCGCCTCACATGCCGGTCGACGTGCAGGCGTTCGGCTGCGACTTCCTGGCGCTCTCCGGGCACAAGATGCTCGGACCGTCGGGGATCGGCGCGCTCTGGGCGCGCCGTCAGCTGCTCGAGGAGATGCCGCCCTTCCTGACCGGCGGCAGCATGATCATCCGCGTCACCCTCGAAGGCGCCGAGTGGAACGAGGTGCCGTACAAGTTCGAGGCCGGTACGCCGGCGATCGTCGAGGCGATCGGGCTCGGCGCCGCCATCGACTACCTGACGGCGATCGGCATGGACCGGGTGCGCGAGCACGAGAAGTACCTCTTCGAGCGAGCCTGGGCAGCGCTCTCCGAGATCCCCGGGGTTCGCCTGCTGGGCCCGGCCGACCCCGAGACGCACGCCGGGGTCATCAGCATGCTGCTCGACGGGGTCCATCCCCATGACGTGGCCACCATCTTCGATCACGAGGGAGTGGCCGTCCGCGCCGGACACCACTGCGCCATGCCGGTCATGCTGCGCTACGACATCCCGGCCACCACCCGCGCCAGCTTCTACGTGTACAACGACCTCGACGACGTCGAGGCGCTCAGCTCCGCGGTGCGCGCCGCCCAGACGGTCTTCGGGGTAGGCCACTGATGGACAACCTGTACCGGGATTTCATCCTCGAGCACTACCGGACCCCCCACAACAAGGGCCACCTCGATCCGCACGACCTGGAGTTCGCCGACTCGAACCCGACATGCGGGGACGAGATGAGCATGACCATCCAGCTCGACGAGTCGCGGGAACGCATAGCCGACGTCGCCTTCGATGGTCGCGGCTGCGCGATCAGCCAGGCGTCAGCCTCGATCCTGACCGATGACCTTCGAGGCAAGAGCCTCGATGCGATCAAGGCCATGGATCCCAAGGAGCTTCTCGATGAGCTCGGGGTGCCGATCGGTCCCGCGCGCCTGAAGTGCGCGCTGCTCAGCTACAAGGTCCTGCAGGGCGCCGTCCGCGGCTCCGAGGTGGCCTGGCCGAAAGAGGCGGAGGCGGTGGCCGGGGCATGAGCCGATCATTCATGGGCAGGCGCGTCAGCTGCCTGCAATCGACCGGGCGGTGTAGCCCGCCACGTCTCGCCATCGGCTAGGCGCCGGCTGCCGGGTGGCAGCTCGCTTCCAGCCGATGACCGCAGAGATCCATCCCGGCACCGGCCGTTGAGGCCGGGACGCCGGCCTCATCAGCTCAGCACGGAAGACCCATGACCGATCAGACCGCGACCCAACCCCAGATCCGCGAGGTGAGCGTCGGCGACGCGCTGCGTCTCGCCGAGGCGGGATACCGGATCATCGATGTCCGCGAGGAGCTCGAGTGGAACGACGGGCACATCCCGTCCGCAACGCTCCTGCCGCTCGGCGACGTCCTCGACCGCATCGAGGCGGTCGTTCCTGACAAGACCACGCCGCTCCTCGTCCATTGCGCGGCCGGCGCGCGATCGGCACGTGCCGTGGCGCGCATGCAGTCCCTTGGCTACACCAACGCCGTGAGCCTGAAGGGCTCCATGCTGGACTGGCGACGGCTCGGCGGCGACTGGGAGGCACCCCAACCGCTCCTGACCCCCGCGCAGCAGCGCCGCTACTCGCGACAGCTGCTGATCCCCGAGATCGGGCAGAAGGGCCAGCGCAAACTGCTCGATGGCAAGGTGCTCCTGATCGGCGCCGGTGGGCTCGGCTCGCCGAGCGCCCTGTACCTGGCCGCCAGTGGAATCGGCACCATCGGGCTGGTCGATGACGACGCCGTCGACGAGTCGAACCTGCAACGCCAGGTCCTGCACACCGTCGACCGGATCGGGATGCCCAAGACCGAGAGCGCGCGGATCACGCTCAACGCCCTCAATCCCGAGACGAGGATCGTCGAGCACCGCGAACGGCTTACCGCCGACAACGTCGAGCGGCTGATCGCCAACTACGACGTGATCGTGGACGGCACCGACAACTTCGACACCCGCTACGTGCTCAACGATGCGGCACTCAAGCTGCGCAAGCCGGTGGTCCACGGCTCGATCTACCGCTGGGACGGTCAGATCACGACCTTCGTGCCCTTCGCGGGTCCGTGCTATCGCTGCATGTACCCGACCCAGCCCCCGGAGGAGCTGGCGCCGTCGTGCGCCGTGGCGGGCGTGCTGGGGGTGCTGCCCGGCATCGTCGGTCTCCTGCAGGCGAACGAGGTCTTCAAGCTGCTGCTGGGCGTTGGTGAGACCCTTGCCGGTCGGCTCCTGATGTTCGACGCCATGGCCACCAGGTTCGATGAGGTCAAGGTCTGGCGCGATCCGCAGTGCCCGGCGTGCGGGGAGGCGTCCCCGTTCGTGGCCGCATCGGTGCAGGTGGCAGAGACTCTCGAGCCGGCAGCGCGATGAGCAGCGTCCGAATCCCGCCCGTCCTGCGGGACGCGGTCGGAGGCAGTCGCAGCGTGGCGGCCAGCGGCGCCACGGTCGCCGAGGTGCTGCGCGACCTCTTCCAGCAGTTCCCGGCGCTCCGTGACCGCGTGACCGAGGACGGTGAGCTGTCCCGCTTCGTGAACGTGTACGTGAACGATCGCGACGTTCGCTATCGAGAGGGTCTCGAAACGCCGGTGGCCGAGGCGGATACCGTCATCCTGCTGCCGGCCATGGCCGGAGGCTCCAGCTAGACAGCATGGCGTCCGCTCCGCAGCTCGGCGCGGCCGCCGCGCGCGCCGCACCTCCCGCGGACGAGTTGACGGCCTCGATCGGCGGCACGCCGATGGTCGAGCTGCGTCGCCTCGCACCTAACCCGGCGATCCGGCTCTTCGCCAAGCTGGAGTGGGCGAATCCCACCGGCTCGGTCAAGGATCGCGTCGCCCAGGCGATGATCGGCGACGCGTTGGCCTCCGGGACCCTGCGCCCCGGTCAGACCATCCTCGAGCCTTCGAGCGGCAACACCGGCATCAGCCTGGCGTTGATCGGCGCGCGCCTTGGCCACCCGGTTCGCATCGTGATGCCGGACAACACCACTCCCGAGCGCACGCAGCTGCTTCGCGCGTTCGGTGCGGAGATCGTCTCCTCACCCGGCGCCGAGGGCAGCAACGGCGCGATCCGCCTCGCGGCGGAGCTGGCTGAGGCGGATCCGGGCCTGTTCATGCCGTTCCAGTACGGCAACGAGGCCAACCCGCGCGTCCACGAGCAGGCCACCGGGCCCGAGATCCTGGCGCAGGTCCCGGACCTCGACGTCTTCGTCGCAGGGCTCGGAACGGGCGGAACCCTTACCGGGGTGGGGAGATGCCTGAAGCGCGAGCGCCCCGGGGCTCGGGTTGTTGCCGCCGAGCCGCTTCCAGGTGAGCTGGTCTCGGGGCTTCGGTCCCTGGAAGAGGGCTTCGTGCCGCCAGTCCTCGATGCCAGCGTGCTGGACGACCGTTACCTGGTCAGCAATCGCGACGCACTGGTCGGTGTGCGGCGGCTGATGCGCGAGGAAGGGCTCTTCGCCGGACTGTCGAGTGGCGCTGTTCTGGCGGTGGCCCTGCGGGTGGCGGCCGAGATGGAGCGCGGCACCATCGTGATGCTCCTCGCCGACGGTGGCTGGAAGTACCTGTCGACCGACCTGTGGACGCGCGACCTCGACGAGGTCAGCGACGAGCTCGAGGGCTCCGTCCTGTGGTGAGCGGCGAGAACCGGGCGCAGCCGCCCATCGGTCTTACCGTCCTGCGACCCATCGCCGACGCGATGCTGACGCACGCCCATGCCGAGCTGCCCAACGAAGCGTGCGGGATCCTCTCCGGTTCGCTTGCCGATGGGATCGCCTCCTCCTTCCACCCGGCGCGCAACGCGGAGGCGTCGCCGCTGCGCTACAGCGTCCACCCGGAGGACCTGGTACGCATCGTCTTCGAGATCGAGGATGCGGGCAGGGACCTGGTGGCGATCTTCCACTCCCACACGCGATCGGCTGCTGTGCCATCCGCCACGGATCGCCGAGCCGCCATGTACCCCGATGCGTTCTATGTGCTTGCCTCGCTCGCGCATCCCGAAGCATCGCCGGAGAGCGCATTGCGCTCGTGGCGCATCCATGGCGGCCAGGCCTTCGAGGTGCCGCTGAGCGTCGGCTGAGCGCTTGGTTTGGCCGCGTCGGCTACCCTGAGCCAATGGCCGTCGCCGTCAGCACCTCGCGCTTCGCGGACGCTCTCTACCGCGACCGCCTCCGTCGTGCAGCCGAAGAAGCGGCTGCTCGCGATGTCGACGCGCTGCTCGTCACGCCGTCCGTGGATTACGCCTATCTGCTCGGGTACCGCGCACCCGCGCTGGAACGCCTCACCTGCCTGATCGTGCCCGCCGAGGGCGGGCCGTCGCTGGTGGTGCCGCACCTCGAGGAGTCCCTCGCCCGTCACGAGCTCGGAGACTTGGCGGGCGACCTGGTGATCGTACCCTGGGACGAAACCGAGGAC
The DNA here is from genome assembly GCA_005880165.1 of Chloroflexota bacterium. Taxonomy (GTDB): domain Bacteria; phylum Chloroflexota; class Limnocylindria; order QHBO01; family QHBO01; genus CF-82. The sequence goes on from VBJP01000122.1 coordinate 8,013, forward strand.
CCGTTCTGGATCGTGCGCGATCTGCTGCAGGGCAATGCTATGCGCGCCGCAGTGCAGGACCAGATGTGGGCGCGCTTCGTCCTGCGTCTGCGGGCCGCGCTGGATCCCATCGAGCTGGTCGAGGCCGGACCGGCGATCAGCGCCCTGCGCCGGATCAAGACCCTCGACGAGATCGATCGGCTGCGGCTGGCGGCCCGCGCGGCCGACGAGGCCATCGACGAGATCCGCACCGAGCGCTTCGCGGGCCGGACCGAGCGTGAGCTGAGCGCTCGCATCCGGCAGCTTCTCCTGGAGGCAGGCCACCAGAGCGCCGACTTCGCGATCGTGGGATCCGGCCCCAACAGCGCCTCCCCGCATCACGAGCCCGACGACCGGGTCATCGCCGTCGGCGACGCGGTGGTGCTGGACATCGGGGGCATTCGCGACGGGTATGCCTCCGACACCAGCCGAACCGTGTTCGTAGGAGAGGTGCCGCGCGAGTACAGCGCACTGTACGACGTGCTGCAGCGCGCTCAGCTCGCTGCCTGCACCGCCGTTGCGCCGGGCGTCCCGGCCGAGGAGGTGGATCGCGCGGCACGCCGCTTGATCGCCGAGGGTGGGTACGGCGATGCCTTCATCCACCGCACCGGCCACGGCATCGGCATGGAAACCCACGAAGAGCCCTACATCGTCGACGGCAACGCAGAGCCGCTGCGTCCCGGCCATGCCTTCAGCATCGAGCCCGGGATCTACGTGGCAGGGGAGTGGGGCGCCCGGATCGAGGACATCGTGGTGTGCACCGAGGACGGCAGCGAGGTCCTCAATCGGTCCAGCCGCGAGCTCATCTCGGTCGCATAGCCCCACGGTCCCGGGTCAACCCTTCGGCGGACTCCTCACGCCGTAGGAGTTCACGAGCGCGGTCAGCACCTGGTCGATGGCGGCATTCGCCTCGCGCACCGCGGCGGTGACCTGGGCGACCTCAGCCGCCCGGCGTCGCAGGTGCGCGAGGATGCCTTCGATGACCGGAGACCGATAGAAGAGGAAGGCCTCGATCGCCTCGGCCAGCGTCAGACCCGCGGCGGATGCTTCCGTTCCGTACAGCGCGCCCATCTTCTCCGCCTCTTCCAAGAGCAGGTCGCGCTCCGAGCGTTTGGCGGCGGCCACGTACTCGATCACCAGGTTGAAGGTGCGCTGCCCCCAGCGCCGGAAGTCCTCGCGTTGCTCGGCGCCCAGGCGGGACTGCCAGGGCATCCCCGCGTACCCGGTGCGCTGCATGCGGCGGTGGACGTCGCCGATGATGGTGGTCGAGGCGTCCGCCAACTGTCCGGTGGCGTAGCGGGTCCGTCGCGGCGTGCTGGTCATGGCCTCGAGGCTCGAGCGCAGGAAGCGGCGATGGCCGCCCGCGGTCTGGTAGCTCTGCACCTTGCCGCCGTCCGCCCAGCGGCGCAAGGTGTCGGGCCCAACGCCGACCAGGCGCGCCGCTGCCCCGATCGGCAGCCACGGGTCGTCGGGACTCGAGGGCTTCGCCGCGTCGCCCGTCATCCGCTCCGGAGCTGATCCGCGGTCATCTCGCCCAGCTCGCCCCACAGGTGGACGACGGCCTCCATGCCGCCCGACAGGTTGGCGACGGGCATCCACTCGTTTGGCGCATGGAAGTTACCGTTCGGCGAGGCGAAGCCCACCAAGACCGAGCTGAGGCCGACGTGGGCCATCAGTGCGGCCACGACCGGGATGGAGCCCCCGCTGCGGAGGAAGACGGGTGCCTTGCCGAATGCCGCCTCGAGGGCGCGTGCGGCAACCGCCACGGCGGGATGATCGAGCGGGGTCAGCGCCGGAGCCCCGCCGTGGATGATGCGGACGTCCAGCTTCACCTCTGGGGGCGCGATGCGCCGGAGGTGATCGACGACCAGGCGTTCGATCTCGTGGAAGTCCTGGTCGGGGACCAGGCGCGCGCTGAATTTGGCTGCTGCCCAGGCAGGAATGATCGTCTTGGCCCCCTCGCCGGAATAGCCGCCCCAGATGCCGTTGATGTCGAGCGTCGGCCGGGCGGAGATGCGTTCCGCGTAGGTGTAACCCTCCTCGCCGGACCAGAGCCGTGGCACTCCCGTCTGCTCGCGGAATTCCTCCTCGTCGAAGGGGACCGCCGCGGAGGCGGCTCGGTCGGCATCGGTCAGGGGGCGGACCTTGTCGTAGAAGCCGGGGATCGTGATCCGGCCATGCTCGTCCTGCAGGCCGGCCAGCATCTCGACCAGGACCCTGGCGGGGTTGGCGATCGCACCACCGTAGCCACCCGAGTGGAGGTCCTGGAAGGGACCGCTGACCCGGACCTCGAAATAGGCGATCCCCCGCAGGCCATACGTGATGGCCGGAGTGCCGTCATCATCCTGCATGCCCGTGTCGCTCACCACGCACAGGTCGGCGGCGAGGAGCTCGGGGTGCTCGCCGATGAACTCATCCGCGGACTCTGAGCCGACCTCTTCGTCTCCCTCGAAGAAGATCCGCAGGTTCACCGGCAGGCGCCCGGCGCTCGCCATCCATGCCTCGGCTGCCTTGAGGTGGATGAAGATCTGCCCCTTGTCGTCTCCGACGCCCCGGGCGTAGACACGGCCCTCCTCGTGCCTCGGATCGAATGGCGGCCGCACCCACTCGGCGAGTGGATCCGGGGGCTGTACGTCGTAGTGGCAATAGACGAGGACCGTCGGACGGTGCGGCCCAGCATGCAGCCAGTCGGCGGTGACGATCGGATGGCCGCTGGTCTCGTGGAGGGCGACGTGCTCGAAGCCGATGGTGGCCAGCTCGAGCATGATCCATTGCGCTGCGTGGCGGACTTCACCCGCCTTGGTTGGATCGGCGCTCACCGACTCGATGCGCAGGAACTCGTCGAGCTCATGCAGGTGGCGATCCTGGTTCTGCCGCAGGTGCTCCAGCGCCGCCGCAACCGCGGTATTCGTCTCGGTCGTCATTCCGCGGATGAT
>VBJP01000123.1:0-6255 GCA_005880165.1 Chloroflexota bacterium
GACCAGGGCCAGAAGAACGGAAGCGCTCGGCAGGGACGCGCGGAAGGCCACCAGGACCACCGCGGCGAGGGCGGCGAGCGTGAGCCGCACCGCTATCAGCTGCCGCTCCTGCGAGCGCATCTGCCTCTCGAGGTTGCGGTCGAGTTCGTCCATGGCCGCGCCGGAGTCCTGGGTTGCGATGAGCGGCGCCGACTATAGCATCCGATTTCGTGCGGGCCGTAGACTCCGGCCTGCAACCGATGGCGCATCCAGCACGTCTACGGAGGGACGTCGAGCGCCAGCGCTGAGGCCATGCATATGCAGCCCAGGTTCGGGACGGTCCGAGACCCATACCTCATGGCCCCGGCACAAGTCGGTCGGTCGAGCACGGACGCGATGCGCACGGCGCTCCTGATCGGTTTGGCGAGCGCGCTGCTCGGCGGCCTGCTCTCCCTCGCCGTACCGACACTCCCGGCCATGCATCCTGCGGTGCGGGCGGCTGGTTCTATCCTCGTGACCCCGCGCGCGCTGGTCGGCGGTCGCTTCGGCCAGGGCGGCTGGCTGGCCATTTTGGTCGACCTGCGGAACGATGGCCCGCCCGTAAGCGGCGCGATCGTGGCCAACGGCTCGGATGGACAGGTGCGGCGCGCCGTCGATCTGCCGGCTGGGGCGCGCAAGCAGCTGGCGCTGTACGTCCATCCGGAAGCCTTCATCCGCACATTGAAGGTCACTCTTGTCGGCAACGACGGGAGTGCACTAGCGAGCGGTGACGCGCAGGTGCAGGTCCTCGAAAGTGGTGTCAGCCAAGTCGCAGTGATCGGTGACTCGGCCAGCATCCTGCGCAGCCAGCTTGCGGCACGCGCCGCCCCGGGGCTGCCACAACCCCTCTCGCTATCACCCGCAGACCTGCCGGAGCGGCCCGAGCCACTCGCCGGGCTGGCGACCATCGTCTGGGCCGGCGACTCCGGCTCCCTGACCGAGCCGCAGCGTCGATCGCTGGAGCGCTGGATCGCCGGGGGTGGCAACCTGGTGGTGCTTGGCGGACCGGACTGGCAGGCACGAACCGCAGCCTTCACCGACATCCTTCCGGTGGATGGCCTCGCCGCTCGCGATGGTGCATCCCTCACGGACCTGGCGCGGTTCGCCGGCAACGCGGCTCTCCCGACGGGCGCCACGGCCACCATCGCGAGCGGAGCGCCGCGGAACGGCGCTATTGCCCTCGCCGACCTCCCTGCCGCAAGCGGCGGCGGGCCCCTGCTGACGGCGATCAGCCACGGCGGCGGACGCGTCACGTTCCTTGGCGCTGACCTCGCCTCGGATCCGCTGCGTGGCTGGCGCGGCGCGCCGTTGCTCCTGGGGCGCCTCGTCCCTGACAACCGGCTGGCGCTCCAGTTCACCGGCGGCGCTCCCGTCGACCTGGAGTTCGGCGCCATGCTCGGCCAGGCGCTCTCCAACATCCCTGCCCTCGAGGTCCCGCCGGCCGAGCTGCTGGTGCTCGTCATCGTGGGCTACATCCTGCTGATCGGTCCAATCAGCTACATCGTCCTGCGCCGCCGCGATCGGCGAGACCTGGCGTGGGTCACGGCTCCACTGCTGGTCCTCATCTTCTCCGCCGGCACCTACGGCATCGGCTGGACCCTGAAGGGGAGCCAGGTCATCGTGAACGAGGTCGACATCATCCGGGTCGCAGCGGGCGGCGACGCCGCATCGGTCCAGAGCTACGCCGGCGTCTTCTCGCCCAGTCGTTCGTCCTACGACCTCACCGTGCGAGCCGATGCGCTCCTCAGCGCAGTCAACAGCAATAACAACTTCACAGGGGCCGGTGGGCCACTTCAGCAGACAGCCGGGACCTATGTCATCGAGCAAGGCAATCCTGCGCACCTGCGCGGACTGGCGGTCTCCGTCTTCGGCCTGCAGGCGATCCGGTCCGATGCCGTCGTCCCCTATCAGCCGGATCTTGAGATCGACTGGCGGCTGGAGGGCGACGCCGTGACGGGCACGATCCATAACGGGTCGCAGCACGCGGTCGACGACGTGGCGGTCATCGGACAGGGAGTGGGAGTCATGGTCGGGACCCTGCAGCCCGGTGCTCGGAGAGACTTTCGCCTCGTTTCAGCCAACCTCAACGGATCGCCGGTCTCGGAGCAGATCTACGGATCGAACGGCAACCAGCAGGACACGCCGGAGCAGCGCACGTTCGCAATGCGGCGACAGGTGCTCGACGCGCTGACCGGGTTTGGCGGCAAGTTCCCCGTTGGGATGCTGGGCGGAGCACCGGTAACCGCGGGAGGCTCCGGAGGCCCCATGGTCGTGGGATGGCGCGCGGATGCGGCGCCGGTTGCGATCGACGTCGACGGCCTCGCACCACAGCACTACCGCCAGTCGTTGGAGGTCATCAGCGGCCGTCCGCGCATCGCGTCGGGCGCTATTTCGCTCAGTCCCGCCTCGCTGCCCGTGGATATCGTGTCCACCGCCGGCGATGCCTCGACCCAGCAGGGGCCGGGCGGCGTCTTCATGTCCAAGGGCGAAGCGGTCTTCCGCATCAGCCTTCCCCTCGAGGCGGCGCGGATGCAGCCGACGGAGCTCACGGTCCTCGCCTCGCAGGATCCGGGCGCCGTCTTCGCGTCCTTCGGCAACCCGGGAGGCTTCCCGCCGGGATTCCGGGTGGCGATCCTTCGCCTGGCGACCGGCGAGTGGGACGATCTGGGCGACCCGAGCCTGAGCGGGTCGTTGACCGTGACGAACGCTGCAGGCGCCATCGACGACGGTGGCCAGATCCTGGTGCGGGTGACCGCCAACGGGCCGGCCAACGGGGGCGCTCAGGTCTTCGTCGGCGCCCAGGTGCGCGGAGAGATGCCATGAGCATGGCGCTCCCACCGGTGATCGAGACCCGTGGCCTCGTGAAGCGTTACGGCGACCAGATCGCCGTGGCCGGCGTCGACCTGGTGGTGGGGCCGGCGGAGATCTTCGGCCTGGTGGGACCCAACGGGGCGGGGAAGACGACCATGATGAAGGTGCTGGCCACCCTGCTGGCGCCCACCGCGGGCGAGGCACGGGTGTGTGGCATCTCCGTGATGGAGGATCCCATCGAGGTTCGGCGCCGCATCGGCTACATGCCGGACTTCTACGGCGTCTACGACGACCTGCGAGTCTGGGAGTACCTGGATTTCTTCGCTCGCTGCTACGGGGTCAGCGCCGAGCGCCGCGCCGGGATGATCGGCGAGCTGCTCGAGATCGTGGGTCTTGCCGACAAGCGCGGTGCCTACGTCGAGAGCCTCTCCCGCGGCATGCGCCAGCGGCTGTGCCTGGCGCACAGCCTGGTCCACGACCCGGCTCTGCTGATCCTCGACGAGCCGGCCTCCGGGCTGGATCCCCGGGCGCGGGTCGAGATGCGCGAGATCCTCCGCGAGCTGCGTGGCATGGGCAAGACGATCCTGGTCAGCAGCCACATCCTCCCCGAGCTCGCCGAGATGTGCACCTCAGTCGGCATCATCGACCGTGGCCAGCTCCTGCGGGCCGGGAGCATCCGCGACATCGAAGTCTCCCTTCGCGCAGGAGCCGTCCTGCAGGTCGACCTCCTGGGCGACGAGACGACCATCGCCGGTGCGGAGACCTGGCTGTCGAATGCGCCACACGTTGGGGACGTGCTGCACGGAGACGTGGCGGCGGGCCTCGCCACGCGGCTCGAGATTCCGTTCGACGGGGACGCCAACGACCAGGCCGAGCTGCTGCGCTCCCTGATCGCCGCCGGCTACCGGGTGACCGGATTCCACCAGGCGACCAGCGACCTCGAGGAGATCTTCCTGAAGGTGACTGGTCAGGACGAGGAGGAGGGAGCGGCATGACGGCAGCCGCCAGACCCATGGCGTCGCCCCGACGGAGCGCGGCTCGCGAGTTTGGCTCGGCGGTGCGCACGATCATGGTCAAGGAGCTCCGCGGCCGGTTCCGAGGACGCCGCGCGTTCGTGGTGCTGACCATCTACCTGGGGCTGCTGGCGCTGCTCGCCTACGGCACCTACGTCCTGATTGCCCCAACCGCCCGACAGGCTTCGCAGTTCGGTGGTGCGCCCAACGCCTCGGCCAGCATCGGCATCGGTATCTTCACCGTCCTCTCCTTCTTCCAGCTCCTGCTGGTCTCCTTCATCGCGCCGGCATTCACCACCGGCGCCATCTCGCTCGAGCGCGAGAAGCAGACGCTCGACCTGCTCATCAGCACCCCCCTGCGTCCCGGCGCGATCGTGGTCGGCAAGCTGCTTGCCGCGCTCGCCTACATCGGGCTCATGATCCTGGCCGCCATTCCCATCTCGGCGATCGTGTTCATGTACGGCGGTGCGACCGTGGATGACCTCATCCGTCAGCAGGTCGTGCTGCTCGTGACGGCCCTGGGTCTGGGCGCCATCGGCCTCTTCTTCTCCGCGCTCATCAAGCGCACCCAAGCCGCCACGGTGCTCACCTACTGCGCCGTGCTGGTGCTCACCATCGGAACCGTCCTGATCTGGATCTTTTTCAGCATCCTTGCGCAGCGGGACGCGGTGGGTGTGACGCGCCGGGCTCCCGAGCAGATCCTGTGGGTGAACCCGGCGCTGGCGATGATCGACGTCGTAGCGGGGACCGAGGCGGGCAACGTCGGAGGGCTGAACGGCTTGCTAGGCCAGATCACGGGCGCGGACATCACCAACGCCGGCGGTGGCGTGACCTGCAACGGGAACGTCTGCTTCCAGACCGATGACAAGGGCAACGTGATCGGTCCGGGCAGTGCGTTGCCGGGGGCTGCTGTGGACCTCAGCAGCCGCCCCGTGGGCGGCGTTGTGGTCGCATGCCCGCCTGACATGCCGCCCAACCAGTGCGCCGCGAACGGCGGGCAGCCGATCGCCGCAGTTGCGCAGCCACAGTCGGCAGTCGGCCACTTCTGGCCCCGCTATTCGATCAGCCTCGCGGCGATCGCGGTGCTCGCGACGCTCTTCTCGATGCGACTGGTCGTGCCCGCCGGGATGCGCTTCGTGTTCCGCCGCCCGAGACGGCAGACTGCTCCGCCGCCGGCGCCGGGGAGCGTCGCGAAGGAGCCACCGGCCTCGCCCGCGGCTCCCGATGTGCCGGCTGACATCGCGACCGCTGAGGATTCGACCTGATGGCGCGCAGGCGTGGCATCGCTCCGCGGGAGCCCAGCGTGAGAGGACCCTCGGACCGCGTCGTTGCGGGCGCCTTCGCAGACCGGTTGAGCCCGGATTCACGCTCGCGGCTGGCCAGGCTGCGCCGCCGCCTCTGGCTGCAACGTGCGCTGCGTGCCGCCGTCCTCGCGATCGCCGCCGCTGCTCTGGCCGTCGTCGCGGTGCAGGTCGCTTCGCGACTCGTGGCCATCGAGACCGCAGGGTGGCTCATGGCCGGGGTGATCGGCCTCGTCATGGCGGGCTGGCTGGTGACTGTCGCCCGCCTCCGCCCATCTCTTGCGCAGGCGGCGCGGCACGCAGACGGGGACCTAGGGCTCCGCGAGCGCCTCGGGACGGCGGTCGAGCTGGCCATCGAACCGATCCCGGAGGACGCCTCCGCCGCGGAGCTGGCTGACCGGCAGCTGTCGGACACCCGGGCCCGTCTGGGCGCCGCCGAAGTAGCTGCCGCGTTTCGGCCCAGGATCTCCCGACGCCCTGCGCTGGCGACGGGTGCGGCCCTTGGGCTGGTGCTCCTCCTTGCCATCTGGCCCAACCCACAAGACGACGTGCTCCTCGACCGCCAGGCGACCCGCGACGCGAGCAACGCCGTGGCGCAGAAGATCGAAAAGGTTGCGGACCAGACGCGCAAGGAGAACGCCGGCACACGTGATCCGCGCCGCGACAAGCTGGAGGAGCAGCTTCGGCAGCTTGCCAAGCAGCTCCGCGAATCCGGTGACAACCGGCAGGAGACGCTGGCGAAGATTGGATCCGTCCAGGAGCAGCTGGCCCAGCTGAGCGATCCGAACGCAGCTTCCAAGGACGCCGGGCTGACGAACCTGGCGAGGGACATCTCGCGGGCGGCGACTGGCCAGCCCAAGGCGAACGAGTCGGGGGATCCCGAGCAGGCCGCCCGCGATCTCGAGCAGCTCAAGCAGCAGGCGACCGACAACCCAGCACAGGCCGCCAGCCGCGCCGATGCGCTCGAGCAGACGGCCCGCGCGGCTGGGACGTCGCATCCCGAGCTGGCCCAGAAGCTCCAGGCCGCCGCCGATGCGCTGCGCAAGGCGCCCAAGACGGGCAGCGAGCAGGATCGGCGTGCGGCAGCCGACGCGCTGCAACGGGCCGCGGAC
>VBJP01000123.1:6273-6579 GCA_005880165.1 Chloroflexota bacterium
ACGTCGCGCGCGCGCAATCCGCCCTGCAGGACGGATCCCGCCAGGTGGCGCGCGCCGGCCAACTTCAGCCCGGGGCATCGGGTCAGCCCGGCGGAAGCGGTCAACCCGGCGGTTCCGGTCAGCCGGGGGGCAGCGGTCAACCCGGCAGCGGCCAGCCGGGGGGTTCGGGTCAGCCCGGGGGGAGCGGTCAGCCCGGCGGATCCGGACAGCCCCGCGGCAGCGGCCAGCCGGGGGGCTCGGGTCAGCCCGGGGGGAGCGGTCAGCCCCGCGGATCCGGACAGCCCGGCGGCAGCGGCCAGCCGGGGG
>VBJP01000151.1 GCA_005880165.1 Chloroflexota bacterium
AGATGACGAACTTGATGGTGGCGTAGATGCGTCGCGCGCCGCCCCAGATCCCGATCACCAGGTACATCGGGATGAGGCTGATCTCCCAGAAGACGTAGAACAGGAACAGGTCGAGCGCCACGAAGACGCCGAGCATCCCGACCATCAGCAGCAGCATGGTCGCGTAGTACTCCTTGACCCGCGTCTGGATGGGGTTCCAGGAGTAGAGGATCGACACCACCGACAGCACCGTGGTCAGGATCACCAGCACCACGGAGAGCCCATCGACGCCCATCGTGTAGCGCATGCCGAAGGCGGGGATCCAGGTGTAGTCCTCGCGGAACTGGAACTCGGGACCGCCGACCTGGTAGCCAAGGAGCAGGCAGCTGAACCCGAAGCTGAGCAGGGCCGCCCCGAGCGCCACCCAGCGAATAGCGCGGTGGTTGGTGCCCGGGATCAGCAGAAGGGCGAGCACCCCTGCGAGGGGCGAGAACACCACCAGCGTAAGGACGGGGAGGTGCATCAGATGGGCACCGTTGATGGCGTCGCGGAAGGCCACCTTTCGCGGCGTTGCAACGCGCTGCGGCGGCCTCCCGCAACGCCCTTTGCAATGACCTGCAGCGGCACTCCGGTCACCGGCTCGTTCCCTAAGGAGGGTTGGTTCTGGGCCGGAGTCATCGGATCACCACGACGTAGACGACCAGGATGAGGATCAGGCCTGCGGCCATGCCCAGCCCGTAGTTCTCGACGCGCCCGGTCTGCGAGCGTCGCAGGCCGCGCCCGACGCCCTGCGCCAGCGCGGCGGCTCCATTCACCGCCCCATCGATGACCTTGGCGTCGAACCACCAGAACGCCTCGGCCAGCAGCACGCCGCCCCGGGCGAACACGAGCTGGTAGAGGTCGTCGACGTAGTACTTGTTCACGCTGGCGGCGTACATGCCGGGGCCCAGGCCAAACGGGATGCGCGCCACGAAGCGCGCGGGCGCGGCTGGATCGGCGACGTACCAGCGATACGCGAGCCAGATCCCGGTTGCCCCGATCCCGGCTCCCACCAGAAGCAGGAACCCGCCGATTCCCAGGAGCGAGAAGCCCTGTCCGTTCGCGGCGAGCGAGCCGGCCACGATGCCGGCCTGCTCAGAGTGCTCGAAGACCGGGTTCAGCCACTGGTGGATCAGCCCGCCTTCCGGCGGGATGCCCAGCAGCAGGCCAACCAGGATGGTGGGCACTGCCAGGATCTGGAGCGGCACGACCATGGTCGCGGCGCTCTCGTGGACGTGGCGCCAGCCCTCCGCCACGCCGCGCCATGTTCCGTGGAAGGTCAGGTAGATCATCCGGAACGTGTAGAAGGCGGTCATGAAGGCGGTGACGATGCCAACCAGGTAGAAGATCGCGTAGCCGCGGCTGAAGCTATCGCCCAGGATCTCGTCCTTGCTGAAGAACCCGGCAAAGATCGGGATGCCGGCGAGCGCCAGGGATCCAACGACCATGGTCAGGTAGGTCCAGCGCATCTTCTCGCGCAGGCCGCCCATAAAGCGCATGTCCTGCTCGCCGCCCGCGCCGTGGATCACCGAGCCCGATCCCATGAAGAGCAGGCCCTTGAAGAAGCCGTGGCTGACGAGATGGAAGATCGCCGCGGCCCAGGCCCCCACTCCAAGCCCGGTAAACATGTAGGCCAGCTGGCTCACCGTCGAATAGGCGAGCACCTTCTTGATGTCGTTCTGTGTGAGGGCGATGGCCGCCGCGAAGATGGCGGTAAAGATGCCGATGCTGGCCACCACGAACATCGCGATCGGGGCATGGGCGAAGATCGGGTTCGAGCGGGCCACCATGTAGACCCCCGCGTTGACCATGGTTGCCGCGTGGATCAGCGCGCTGACCGGGGTGGGGCCCTCCATGGCGTCCGGCAGCCAGACGTGCAGCGGGAATTGGGCGCTCTTGCCGACGGCGCCGGCGAAGAGCAGCAGCGCAATGATGGTGACCGTCAGCTGGCCTTGCGAGCCGACCTTCTCGAAGACGTCGGTGTAGCTCAGCGTGCCGAAGGTGGTCCAGATCATGAGGACGCCGAGCTCGAAGCCGAAGTCGCCGATCCGGTTGACGACGAATGCCTTCTTGGCGGCGCCCGCGGCAGAGGGCTTCTTGTACCAGAACCCGATGAGCGCGTAGCTGCACAGGCCCACCGCCTCCCATCCGACGAACAGCATCAGGTAGTTGTCGCCAAGGATCAGGAGCAGCATCGAGAGCATGAACAGGTTCAGGTAGGCGAAGAACCGCCACATCCCCCGGTCGCCGTCCATGTAGCCGATGGAGTAAACGTGGACCAGGAAGCCCACGGTGCTGACCACCAGCAGCAGCATCGCGGTCAGCTGGTCGACCTGGAACGATATGTTTACGTGGAAGCTGCCTGCCACGATCCACTCGTAGAGCGACACGTGGTACGTGTGCCCGCCGAAGATCACGCTGGCGAATACGACCATGCTGAAGACCCAGGCGATCCCCACCAGCACGACCGGCACGATCCAGGACCGATAGCGCGGCCGCTCCGCGCCCGGCGCGACGTGCCCGGTCTGCCCGCGTCCGTCCGCGAGCTCAGGCGGGATGACGCCGTCCGCCCCCTCCGCGTTGGCCAGGTCGTCGGCGTGGCCGTAGTGGGGGGATGTGAGGCGCTGCTCCTCCTCTGACGGCACCGTTCGGAAGGTCGACTCATCGACGAGCGCATGGGTGTCATGCGTCTCGGCGACCGTTGACGACGCGTGCGCGCCGGTGTCGTGACCGGCCGCGGCGTGGTCGCTCGCGGCGTGCCCGTGCGCCGGAACGTGGTCGAGGAAGGGACCGACCAGGACGGTGAACAGGAAGCCGGCCAGTGGCAGTGCCGGGATGAGGGCGATCAGCAGCTCCACGGAGGCCGCCTACTCCTTGAGATCGTCGTACTCGTCGACCTCGGGGGTCTGACGGGTGCGGATGATGGCGATCACCAGCGCGAGCCCCACGGTCGCCTCGGCTGCGGCGACCGCCATCACGATCAGGGCGAAGATGGCTCCCGCGTTTCGGGCGCCGGGCACGAACGCGTTGAAGGCCACCAGGCTGAGGTTGACCGAGTTGAGCATGAGCTCGATGGAGATGAGCATCAGGATCGCGTTGCGACGCGCCATGAACCCAAACGCGCCAATGCCGAACAACGCCGTCGAGACGATCAGGTAGCCCTGGAGGCTCGCCATCGGTCTAGTTCGCTCGCTCGTCCTCTTCCGGCCGCCTGGCCAGGAAGATGGCGCCGATGATCGCCGCCAGCAGCAGGAAGCCAATGATCTCGAACGGTAGCGCGTAATCGGTGAAGAGCAGCTTCCCAATGGTGTCGATGGCGACCGCGGCCGCTGTCGGCGCGACCCGCCAGGCGGTGGTGACGGCCGCCCAGGCCACCAGTCCCACGACCACCAGCGCGATAACGACGGCGATCGGTGCCTGGCGGTGGAAGGGGGCGGGCAGGCTCGCGTCCCCGGCCTGCGTCAGCATGATGGCGAACAGGATCAGGACGCTGATCGCGCCCAGGTAGATCAGAACCTGTGCGGCGGCGATGATGGGCGCACCCAGCAGGGCGTACATGCCGGCCAGCGATCCGAAGCAGATCATCATGGCCACCGCGGAGTGGATCACGTTCCGGAGCGTCACGACCGCCAGCCCGCCGCCCAGGATCCCGATGGCGAGCACAACGAAGAGGACGCTGGTGATGTCCAGGGTTCCAACTCCCGTTGCGGCAGGATCGAGCCGGACGCACGGTCCAGCCCAGGCGCCGATTCTAGCGTACGGACCCGTTCAGGACCCTCGCAGCAGTCCGGCTCGAAGATGGAACCATGGACCTGCCTCCGTCCGCCAGTAGAGTGGCGCCTGCTTGTGACTGAGCCGCAGGCGGGGAGCTGATGAGCCGGGAGCTGGTAGAGCAGGCCATGCGCGGCGACCGCGATGCCTTTGCGTTGCTCATTGACCGCACTCACGCCCGACTGGTGGGGACGGCGGGCATCATCCTGCGCGACCGCGGTTGGGCAGAGGATGCGGCCCAGGATGCGCTTGTCCGTGCCTGGCGCGACCTCCCCGGCCTGCGCGATCCGGGCCGATTCGACGCGTGGCTGCACCGCCTGCTCGTTCGGGCCTGCCAGGACCAGCTTCGTCGGCATCAGCACGAGCTCACCGAGGTCGAGTTGTCGGAGCTCCCGATGCGCACCGCCGAGCCGGGAGGGGCTGCGCACCTCGAGGACCGCGACGAGCTGGAGCGTGGCTTGCATCGTTTGACAGATCAACAGCGCACCGTCATCGCGCTCCGCTACTACGTGGGCCTCACCGATACTGAGGTCGCCGCTGCGACGGGGCTGCCCATTGGCACCGTCAAGTCGCGCATCTTTCGCGCGCTCGACGCCCTGCGCGCAGCCCTCGATGCCGAGGCACGTGGTGGTACTGCCGCACAGGTCGAGGAGCGTCTCTCGTGACGGGGCGCTTCACACCCGACGACCGTGGGGACCTCGAGGAGCTAGTGTCGAGCCGACTGGAGACCCTGGCGCCGATGCCGCGCCATCGAGCAGCCGACCAGGTGCACGCACAGATTGCACGGACCCCCCAGCGCCACGGTATTCGGGCGTGGATCGCGTCGCACCCGCTTAGCGCCCCGGGGTGGCAGAGTGCGCTAGCCGCCGCGGTGGTCCTGCTGGCAGTAGGGTTGGGCATCGAGATTGGCCGATCCACCATCCTCGCCCTGCTCGCGACGAATCGCTCGCCCGAGCCAAGCGCCGCAGTCTCGTTCGCATCACCCAGTCCTGGTGGGACTCCCCTCTCCTCGCCCGCCCTGATCTACCAGAAATGGGCGCGCAGCGAGCTCCCGCAAGGCGGAAGCGACCAGGCGCGCGGGAACCCACATGATCTCGTTGAGTTTCGTGGCCGGTTACTGGTGGTGGGTGGCGCAGAAACTGGCACATGCACGGGTGCGCCATGCGTGCGCGAGACGACTGCGGCGGTCTGGGTGGACGATCAAGGGACCTGGCGGCGTCTGCCGAATCAGCCAAGCTTCGGGGCGGGAGCAATGAACTCCATGGCGGCAACGCGGAACCGCCTCCTCATACTCGGCCAGACAACGACTTCTCCCAAGGGGACCGGAGAAGGTCTGCTTTGGCCGGAGCTTTGGGTATCCGCCAATGGTCTGACCTACCGCGCCTACGACGCGCCAGCACAGTTCACGGCGATTGTTGGAGTCGACGACTCTGGTTATGCGCTCTTCCTTGGGGCGGCAACCGCTGCTGATGGGACTGGCTTGGAGATCTGGCGTTCATTTGATGGCCTCTCGTGGGCGCGTGCTGCGGATGAGCGCCAGCTGGGGCCGGGCCAGATCTCGGCCCTCCGCCGACTCGGTGAGTTCGCGTTTGTTGGTGTGGGCGCGACCTTCCACCACGACGCCAGCGGTGACGTGAGCGATGCGGTGGCGTGGTCCTCAGTAGGCGGCCAGTTGTGGTCAAGGACGCAACCATCGACCTTCGGGGCCGGCCAGGTGGACGACGTTGCCGGGTCCGAAGGCCACGCTGTGGCGGTAGGCGCCGATGGCCGCGGCGATGGGACTGCGTGGATATCCGAGGACGGGGGTATTACCTGGTTGGAGGCAGAGCAGCCTCCCTTGGGCGGCCATCTATTGGGAAACGTCCTGGAGGTGCCGGGCGGGTTCATCGCGGTCAGCGACCCTCGCGAGGGAAC
>VBJP01000152.1 GCA_005880165.1 Chloroflexota bacterium
CCACTGGCTACGCCTTCCCGAACGCGCTCTTGCAGCATGCCCTGGCTGATCTCGAGCGGCTGAGCATCGATGTCGGCGCGCTCGAGCGGCGCCGCGACCGGTTGGTGCCGGCACTGCGCGACCTGGGCTACGAGGCCAGCATGCCGGAGGGCACCTTCTACACGATGGCGCGCTCACCGATCCCCGACGACGTGGCCTTCACCGACCTGCTCGCCCGTCATCGGGTGCTGGTCCTCCCCGGCACGATCGTCGAGGTGCCGGGCTGGTTCAGAATCAGCCTGACTGCGTCGGACGACATGGTCGAGGACGGAATCCCCCGCTTCGCCGCGGCGTTGGCAGAGGCACGCCGCTGAGCGAGAGACTCATCAGCTCCACGCCTGGAGCTCGATGATGTTGCCCTCTGGGTCGGTGACATAGCACCACGTCACGCGTCGGCCGTCGGCGGTCGTGAGTGTGACAACCTCACCCACCGGGTCGCCTCCAGCGGCGAGGACCTCGTTGCGGGCCTCCAGGACATCGGGCACCCCGAACGCGATGTGCGCGAATCCCGGCCGATTGGCCGCGGTCGGCAGGGCGGCCTCCTCCCGGCTGTATTGGTAGATCTCGAGTGTCGGGCCGTCAGCCCCCAGGCCTGGCAGCCTGAGATGCACGCCGTGCAGGCTCGCGCCGGCGACGCCAGTCCCGCGCTCGAGATCTTCCCCCGCATAATCGCGCTCCGGCGGCACCGGCTCGCAACCGAACACGGATACGTAGAAATCCGCAAGGCTTCGCCAGTCGAGAGCGATGAGGTTGGTGTGCCCGTACTTCGCGGAGATTGGCTTGGGCATGACCAGAATTCTGCAGCCGATCAGTCCCAGTCGATGAGGACGCACTCCTCTTTGCCCTCGACCCAAGCACGGTGCCCCGGCTGGATGTCGATGTAGGACCCGGGGCCGGCGATCGTTTCGCTGCCGTCCTCCATGAGGTAGCGAATGCGCCCTGAGACGACGTATTCGTGGTGGATCTCCGGACAGCTGGTCCAGCCATCGGTCTGCGGCTTCACGAACTCGTCCCAGCTCCATCCCGGGGCCAGGCGTGATCGGATCACGGTGCGGTCTTCGATCGTCACGAAGTCGGCCCCGCTCTTCCCGTCCTCGAAGGTATAGACGTCATCGGGCTCGTCGAAACGCTTGACCTGGGTTGTAGCCACCGTCTCCTCCTCTACAGGTCGCCCGACTCCATCATGCGCTTCAGGCGCGCAAGATCCTTGGCGAACTGCCGGCCGAAAAGCCGGAGACGAGAGGCGCGAACAGCCTCATCGGCCCACGCAAGCGATCGCGATACGGCGACGGTCCCGCTCAGCGGGGCCTATTGAAGGGCAGAGTACGCTCTCGTCACGGTGCGCTCTGCCAAAACGGAGGTTGGCGGCCTTTTCGTGACGCTCGCGCTGACCCTGGCTGCCTGCGCCGGCACTCAACCCGGCACGACGACCCAGCCATCGCGCTCTAGCGCGACTCCCATTTCGACTCCATCCACGAGCGGCGCCCTCGATCAGGAGCACCTCGAGGCACAGGCAGCCCTGGACCGTTGGGCATCGGCCGTTTCCAAGGCTGGCGGTCCGCCCTGGTTTTCGGTCGCCCCCGGGTATGCGACTGGACAGGTCGGAGACTGGGAGGTCGCCATGGGCAGCGACGGAAAGGTTGCGGTCCAAGCCGGCGCCTTGAATGCCGATCCGGAGCTCTCGGACTCCGTACCCGCTCCGGCAGAAGTCCGATGGGCCGATGGCGTCGCCCGAACCCTCCCGCTCGTGTCCGCACGCGACGCCCTTGCGGAGTTGAGGGCCGACGGAAATGGCCAGTGCGGCGACTGCCACCCGTTGATCGTCAGCGGCGCAAGGCTGTCGACGGCGAAGGTCACCACGAGCCGTGGACAGGCGACCGTCCCGGCATGGGAGTTCACGCTGGAGGGCACCTCCGTCCGAGTGACCTACTTGGCTGTGTCTCCCGCCGCGACCGCGAAAGTGGCTCCGCACGAGGGCGTCGGCCGCCAGATCGATTCCGCGACCGGGACGCGCAGCGGTCGTGTCCTCACCGTGACCTTCACGGGATCGCCCGGTCCGGGAAGCCGTCCTTGTGGTGCGGATTACGATGCCGAGGCGGTCGAATCGTCTCTCGGCGTGGTGGTCATCGTTCGCGAGCACAGGTACGTGGACCCGGACCCAAGCGCCTCGCCGATCATTTGCACTTCGGAGGGCGCCTTCCGCATGGCGAATGTGGAGCTTGCCCAACCGCTTGGCGACCGGGCGGTCCTCGACCCGAAGGAAGGCCTCCCGGTCCCGGTCACGTTGACGAACTGACGGTTCCCGTCGCGTAGGAACTGGGGCTGCCCCGACAGCGGCGGGTTGGCCTCAGGCGCCGCGTGTCGCGACATTCAGGACAGGATCAGGACCTCGCATCGCGTCAAAGGAGTCTGCAAGAGAGCGCTTGATGGTCCGCCATCAGCGAGAGCATGTCCATTCGGCCCAAAGTCGTTCGTAGTAAGTCAGAGGCTGGAGCAGCCGGCCGTCACCAAGGAGTACCCAATGCCGCGATACCTGCTTTCCGTTCACACCGTCGACGGCGAGGCGCGCGAGCCGATGACCGACGAGCAGATGCAGCGCTCCTGGCGGGAGATCCAAGCCCTCGAGGCGGAGATGAAGTCGTCCGGTGCCTGGGTCTTTTCAGCGCGCTTGCATGACGCCGACACTGCGACCGTCGTACGCGTGTCCAATGGCGAGGTCGTGACCACGGATGGCCCATTCGTGGAGGCCAAGGAGCATCTGGGCGGTTTCTACATCATCGAAGCGGCCGATCTGGATGCCGCGCTCGGCTGGGCATCGAAGGTCACCCGCGTGATATCTGCACCAATCGAGGTTTGGCCGTTCGTGGACACGGCCGGCGGCTGATCATTGCCCGTCGTCGACGACGCACAGATCGGCCGAGTCTTCCGCGAGGAGTCCGGTCGGTGCGTGGCGACCCTGATCCGCATCTTCGGCGACATCGACACTGCCGAGGATGCGGTCCAGGAGGCATTCGCTCTTGCTCTTCGGAAGTGGCCCGTCGACGGCCTGCCGCCGAACCCAGGGGGCTGGATCACGACCACCGCCCGAAATCGCGCCATCGATCACCTCCGCCGCGAGGCGCGTGGGCGCGAACTCCTAGCGCAACGATTGATCGAACGAGCCGATGACGCATCGGGAGAGGAGGTCGGGGCCGTGCAGGATGACCGGCTCCGCCTCATGTTTACCTGCTGCCACCCAGCCCTCTCGACTGAAGCCCAGATCGGGTTGACGCTGCGCCTGCTGGGTGGTCTCACCACCGCTGAGGTGGCCCGCGCCTTCCTCGTCGCCGAACCGACCATGGCCAAGCGACTCATCCGGGCCAAGCACAAGATCAAGGCGGCGCACATCCCGTACCGCGTGCCGTCCGAGGCTGAGCTCCCAGAGCGGCTGCGGCCGGTCCTGGCCGTGCTCTACCTGATCTACAACGCGGGCACCGGCGGACCGTCCGGCGACGGCCTCCGCCAGGAGGCGATCCGGCTGGCGCGTGCGATCTCCCGTCTGATGCCCGATGAGGCCGAGGTCGCAGGCCTACTCGCGTTGCTGTTGATGACGGAGTCGCGGTGGGCGGCCAGGTTCGCCCCAGACGGCTCCCTGGTCTTGCTCCGCGATCAGGACCGTGCGCTGTGGGACCGGACGATGATCGCGGAGGGCCAAGCGATTGTCCGGGCCTGCCTTCGCCGGAATCGTCCCGGCCCATACCAGATCCAGGCGGCGATCAATGCGGTCCACGCGGATGCGGCGTCGATCGAGGCGACGGACTGGGGTCAGATCCTCGCCCTGTACGATCAGCTCCTCGCGGCCTCTCCGACCGCGGTCGTCGCGTTGAATCGGGCGATCGCCCTGGCCGAGGTGCGGGGACCGGACGCGGCGCTGGCGCTGGTCGACGAGCTTGATCTTGAGGACTACCACCTTTTCCATGCCGCCCGGGCCGACCTTCTGCGACGCCTAGGACGACCCACCGACGCAGCGCGAGCCTACGCTCGTGCAGCTGATCTCGCCCCGAGCGGCGCCGAACGCGCCTTTCTCCTCGGGCGCGTGGATGAGGTTGGGTCCACAGCCAACGAGCCATCGGAAGCTCTGCGCAATCAATCCGAACGTGCCTCAGGAACTCGGACTCCCTGAGAACGAGAGGAACAGCAGGAATCGCGGCCACGGTCGCCCATGCCACGACGAGGTACGCGTACCGCGCGGCTGGAACCACCTGAACTCCCTCCGTTGGACCTAGCGCCTAGAGATTCCCGATCTCGCTGTCGGTCGCGCCGAGCGCCTTGGACGTATCGGGCAGCTGCATTCCAGGCATGCCACTCATCATGGGTCCGAACGGACCAAAGCCCAATTCGGCCATCGCGCCATCCACGGTGGCCGCCATGTGCCGATAGATGGTCCGAAACCTCCTCAACAGATCGGCTTCCGACGTCGCCTTCGTGGAAGCCATCTGGTACGCGAGCTCGATCAACTTGACGTGGTAGCCGGTGGGATCCATTGGCGCCACCCTCCTTAGGATTCTCGTGATCATCGCATCGCTCGACTAGGGATCGGGTGATTGTGGGGCTTGGTACATTGCTGGCTCAGCCCTAGGAGGGGGCACCCGAGCCCATGTCCCGCTCCGTCACCCTGGTCACAGCAGCCATCGCGCTCGCCGGCGTGCTCGTTGTGTTCATCAATCGGACCACGTGGGCGGCGTGGATCGTCTTCCTCCCTTACGCCTCCGTTGGCGCGCTGCTCGCAATCCGTCGGCCCAGAAACTGGATCGGCTGGCTGCTGATCAGCATTGGCTGGGGATTCCTTGGCGGTTTCCTGAACGCGCTGGCGAGTCCGGCTGCGATCGGGGCTGGGACGGCACCCCCGATCCCTACCCTGATTGCGTGGATCTCCTCGTGGAGCTGGTTCGCAGCTTTGGCCATGTTCGTGGTGATCATGATCATCTTTCCGACGAGCAGGCTCCCAACAGGCCGATGGCGCGGCCCTGCTCTGGCGACGATCGCGGCGGCCTGGCTGGGCGTCCTCTTGATGAGCTTCGCGACCACGATCACCATCAACAAGCCGGATGCCTCGGGCCCAATCTCCCTAAGGAGCCCAGTTGCAGGGTTCGCGAGCCAGCCGCCGGGATCGTGGCTGGCTGCCGCAACACCGCTTGGCGTCGCAGTTGTGCTGGGAACCCTGGTCGTCGGTGCGGCGTCGATGGTCGTCCGGATGCGTCGGGCGCAGGGTCTGGAGCGCCAGCAGCTGCGTTGGCTGGTTGCCGCACTGGTGGCCGTGACCGTCACGGTCGTGGTGGGGGTCGTCGGATCGGCGATCTTCGGCGATGCCCTTCCGGAAATCGCGTTACTGCCGCCGATCATCGCCTTTCTTTGCGTCCCTCTGGCGATTGGCGTGGCGGTGCTGCGTTATCGGCTCTACGACTTCGACACCATCGTCAATCGCGCCGTCCTATATGGCGCTGTAACGGCCGTCATCCTGGGCGTCTTCGGCTTGGCCAACATCGGCCTCCAACGCCTGCTGGCTTCGTTGGCCTCGCGGTCGGAGCCCAGTACGGGAGCCTGCGGCGCCGTGTCCGCCCGCTGGTGGATCGCTTCCTCCCGGGGCGCGCCCTGCTGATTCTGCTCTTCACAGACATCGTGGGCTCGACCGAGCACCTCGTCGAGCTCGGGGACGAGCGGTGGCGAACGCTCCTTGGTCGCTATCGAACGGCGGTCCGCCAGGAGCTGTCTCGGTACGGTGGCCACGAAGTTGACACAGCGGGTGACGCGTTCTTTGCCACCTTCGATCGGCCAACGTCCGGCGTGACCTGTGCCCGGGCCATTCGCTCTGCGGTCATGGACGTGGGTCTGCAGCTGAGAACGGGCGTCCACCTCGGCGAATGCGAGATGCGCGGCGAGAAGGTGAGCGGCATCGAGGTGCATGCCGCCGCCCGAATCATGGCTACCGCGGGGGACGGCGAAATTCTCTTATCGAACGCCGTCCGGGAAGCAATCTCAGGCACCGACTTCCCGACCACGGATCGGGGCCACCACGCACTGAAGGGCGTACCCGGTGACTGGCAGCTCTATGCACTTGTCCCGAGAACTGCGTGATGGGTCGCTGACCGGCCTCTGGCAGGTTGGCGTCAGCGGACGGCGATCACCAGCTTCCCTTGCACGTGACCGTTCGCCATCTCGGTGATCGCGACCGGCGCCTCGTCGAGCGTGAAGGTCTTGATTGGCGGCACGCGCAGTTTGCCCGCCTCGACCGCTTCGCTGATCTCTGCCAGGCGATCGGTCGAAGCGCGGTTTGCAGCAGCAAAGCTCACGCCGCGCTGCTCGATCTGCGGCGCGGCGGCGCCGGCGGGACCCCGCGTCGAGACGGCGACTCCGCCTCCGCGGATGAGGCTGGCATAGCGTGCGAACTCGTCAGCGTCGCTGTG
>VBJP01000113.1 GCA_005880165.1 Chloroflexota bacterium
CACCCGCGATGACCTGCTTCCCTGGTTCGCGGAATTCGCCTTGCTGCCCTACCTGGCGCTGAAGCGTTAAACCGGGACCTCTGACCCACCTGCCGGGACGGAGGCGCAGCGGCGGCGTTACTCGGCGGTGGCACGGTTTGGGCGCGCCCATTTCGGCAGGCGCGGTCCGGCCCCAGACTACTGGCAGGGCGAGGCCATGAAACGCCAGGGCATCAATCCGCTAGTCGCGAGTCCGGTGCAGGCCCTGCCCGCCACGACGCCTACCCCGACCCCCTCCGCAGATCCTCCGCTTCGGGTAGGAGTGATCGGCTATGGCTACTGGGGACCAAATCTGGTTCGCAACTTTGCCGACGTTCCCGACGCCCAGGTCTGGGCGGTGAGCGACACGCGGCCTGAGCTGCTCGCGCAGGCGCACGCCCGGTACCCCGCCATCACCGTCACGACCGATAGCGGCGCCCTGATCCACGACCCGGCGATCGATGCCGTGGTCATCATGACGCCGGTCTCGACCCACTTCGAACTGGCGATGGAGGCCTTACGGGCGGACAAGCACGTGCTGGTGGCCAAACCCATCGCCACCAGCGCCGAGCAGGCTGCCCAATTGATCGACGAAGCCGAACGCCGCCACCTGGTGCTGATGGTCGACCACACCTTCATCTACACCGGCGCGGTGCGGCGGATCAAAGAGCTGGTTGATAGCGGCACCCTGGGGCGTCTGTATTACTACGACTCCGTCCGCGTCAATCTCGGACTGTTCCAGCGCGACGTGAACGTGCTCTGGGACCTCGCCGTCCACGACCTGTCGATCATGGACTACGTGCTGGGGGAGCAACCCTGCGCGGTGGCGGCGACGGGGGCGGCGCACGTGCAGGGCAAACCGGTCAACATGGCCTATCTCACCTGCTTCTTCGAAAACGAATTGCTGGCCCATCATCACGTGAACTGGCTCGCCCCGGTGAAGGTCCGGCGCACGCTGGTCTGCGGCGACCGGCAGATGATCGTCTAC
Organism: Chloroflexota bacterium; assembly: GCA_005880165.1. Lineage (GTDB taxonomy): Bacteria > Chloroflexota > Limnocylindria > QHBO01 > QHBO01 > CF-82. The sequence goes on from VBJP01000113.1 coordinate 1,007, forward strand.
GACGACCTGGAGCCAAGCGAGAAGGTCAAGGTCTACGACAAGGGGATCACGCTCACCAGCCGACCGGAGGGCGTCTACGAATCGCTGATCGGTTATCGCACCGGCGACATGTGGGCGCCGAAGCTCAGCCTGACGGAAGGCCTGCGGGCGGAGGCCCAAGATTTCCTCGAGTGCATCCGGACCGGCCGCCGGCCGATTTCTGATGGCGAGTCGGGCCTGCGCGTGGTTCGCATCCTGGAGGCAGCCTGCGAGTCGCTGAAGCGGCGTGGCCAGCCGGTGGAGCTGTCGATGCCCACGGCGCACCAAGCCGTCGCCGTCTGACGAACTTGGCAAGACCGTCGTTAAGCCCTGGGCTGGATCTGCGCGGCCTCTACCGCGAGAACACGCCGGCGGCGTTCTGGCGACTGCTGATCGAACCCCAGCCCAGCAGCGCCGAATGGGATGCCGCGATTCGAGTCGCGGCCGCGCATCTCCCGCCGGCGGTGACGGCCGCCGGCCTTGACCTGGACACGTTGCTGGTGAACACGCTGGGAGAGGGCCAGTTTGGTCCGGAGCATTGGGAGCTGGGCACCCTCAAGCGCCTGTACTACGCGGTGAAACCGTTGATACCGCGACGCCTCGCCGTGCTGCTGCGGCGGCTTTACCAGAAGTCGATGATCCCGTCCGTCGACCTGGGCTGGCCGGTCGAGCCAGGCTATGCCCGCTTCCTCTGGGAGGTCGCGCAGCAGATCCGCACGATGCGGCGGCAGCCGGTCCTGCCATTCATCCACTTCTGGCCAGACGGGCGGCGCTTCGCGTTCGTCATCACCCACGATGTGGAAACGGGCGAAGGCCAGCGGCTGGCGCGCGAGCTCGCCGAGCTGGACGCCAGTTACGGCTTCCGCTCCTCCTTCAACTTCGTCGCCGAGGACTACCGTCTCGACCTCGACCTGATCGAGGAGCTTCGCGAACGTGGCTTCGAGGTTGGCATGCACGGGGTTCACCACGACGGCAGGGCTTTTGGCTCGCGAGCGAAGTTCCTGCGGCAGGCCGAGCGCATCAACCGGCACCTCAAACGCCTCAACGCGGTCGGCCTTCGCACGCCGTTGACCCATCGAAACCCGGAATGGATGCAGGCGCTGGACGTTGAATACGACCTTTCCTTCTTCGACACGGATCCGTTCGAGCCGCTTTCCGGTGGAACCATGAGCCTGTGGCCCTTTACGATCGGGCGGTTCCTCGAGCTGCCCTACACCCTGGTGCAGGATTACACCGCCACGGCGATCCTGAACGAGACGACGCCGCGGATCTGGTTGCAAAAGGTCGATTTCATCAATGCCTATCACGGCCTGGCGCTGGTGAACGCCCACCCCGACTATCTCAAGGTCGGCCACACGCGCAGGGTCTACGAATCCTTTCTGACGGCGATGCGCAGCCGCGCCGACTTCTGGAACGCACTCCCATGCGAGGCGGCGCGCTGGTGGCGCGCGCGCAGCAGCGCTTCCACCCTGGCTCAGCTGCCCGGCGCGGTCGCCGGCGTGATCGGCGAGGACGGCCGCATTTCGATTGAACCGCTTGCAGCGATGGCGAGCTGAACCGTGTTAGCGCAGAGAATCGCGAGCGCTCCGGCACCATTGCAACTGGCAACGATCGACGATCCTCGATGGACCGCATTCATCGAATCGCAGCCGGATGCGACATTGTTCCACCACCCGGCCTGGGTGCAGGCCCTGGCCGAGGCCTACGGGTACCATCCATTCCTCATCATCCACGGCGACGAGGACGGGAACATCGTGGCCGGGATGCCGGTCCTCGATGTTCGGAGCGCGCTCCGTGGCCGTCGCCGGATCTCCCTCCCATTTACGGATTACTGCCCGCCACTTGCCCGCAATGCGCAGCGGCTGACCTTCTTCGCCGAGGAGCTCAACCGCTTCCAGCTTGAGGCGCAGTCGAGCATGGAGGTGCACGGTTTGCTCCCGGACGTCGGCGGCATCGATCGGGTCCAGGTCGGTTTTGGCCACCTGCTCTCGCTCGAGCCCGACCCGGCTTCAGTCTTCAGCCGGTTCCACCCGAACATCCGACGGTGGATCAGGAAATCGTTGAGGGAGGGATTGACGGTTCGGATCGGCACGAGTCCGGCGGATCTCGAGCCTTTCTACCGGCTCCACTGGCAGACCCGAAGGCGGCTGGGGGTTCCGCTGCAGCCGCGCTGTTTTTTCGAGAGCCTCTGGCGGCGCATCATCGAGCCGGGGTTCGGGTTTGTGGCATTCGCCTACCTCGGCGAGCGACCAATCGCCGCCGACCTGTTCCTGGCATGGAACGGCACGCTGATCGGCAAGTTCAACGCCTCGGACCGGCAGTTCTGGTCGCTGCGGCCCAACAACCTCGTGGTGTGGGCGGGCATCGAGTGGGGCTGCCGAAACGGCTACCGCGTGCTGGACTTCGGAAAAACCGACCGCCACGGCGATGGGCTCCGCAACTTCAAGATGGGCTGGGGTTCGAGCGAAGTGCCGCTGTTCTATTCCTACCTCGGCGGCCCAGCCAAAAGCCCGCTCGACGGGCTTGCCTCTCGCGTCATGACTCGGGTGATCCAGGCGTCCCCGCCAGTCGTGTGCCGGGTCGCCGGAGAGCTGCTCTACCGGCAGTGCGCCTAGGACTGGTGTCCCGGTGATCCGGGACTCAGTGGACAGGGTCGGCGTCGCGCCACACGGGGTGATGGTGCTCGAGCTCATTTTCATCTCGCGTCACCGCACATAGACTCGAAAGTGATGACGCGGCGAGCTCGACCAGCCAGTCCCGTCGACGGGAGAGAAGCATGTTGAACCCGATCACTGCCCAGGACCTGCTTGCTCCGGTCGCACCTCCTCGGCCGCTCGTAAGCCCGGCTGTGATCAAGCGGCTCTTCGACATCCTTTCTGCCTCGCTGGCCCTGCTCGTCGCGCTCCCCGTTCTCATGCTGTTGGTGATCGCCGTGTGCGTCGAGTCGCCGGGCAACCCCTTCTTCGTCCAGGAGCGCCTCGGCCTTGACGGTAAGCGCTTCAAGCTGCTCAAGCTGCGCACGATGGTGCCGGACGCCGAAAAGCGGCAGGCGGAGCTCGAGCATCTCAACGAGGCCAAGCCGCCCCTCTTCAAGGTCAAAAACGATCCCCGCGTCACGCGCATCGGCAAGGTGCTGCGGGGCACCAGCCTGGATGAGCTGCCCCAGCTGATCAACGTCATCCGCGGCGAGATGAGCGTGGTCGGCCCGCGGCCGCGACTGCCTCATGAGTTCGACGTCAACGATCCCGCGGTGGCGCGCCGCCTGAGCGTCAAGCCCGGGCTTGCCGGTTTGTGGCAGGTCAGCGGCCGGGCCAAGCTGAACTACGACGAGGCGCTCGCGCTCGACCTGCAATACGTCGACAACTGGAGCTTCTGGCTCGATCTCAAATTGATCGCCCGAACCTTCTGGGTGGTCCTGACGCTGCAGGGCGCGTACTAACCGCGCCCGCGGGGAAGGCTATAGCGCCGTGAATCCGTGCTCCAGCGCGAAGAGCACCAGCTGGGCGCGACGGTGAAGATTGAGCTTCTGGCAGATATTGCTGACGTGGTTGCCCACGGTTTTCGCGCTGATGGCGCAGTCCCGCGCCACTTCCTTCGTGCTCCGACCGCTCGCGATGCGCGACAGAATCTGCCGTTCGCGGTCGCTCAAACGCTCTCGTCGCGAGCCGGACGAGGCCGCCCGCGCCCGGGTGATCGCGGCCCGAACCGATGAGGCAAAGACCTCGGGCTGGACATCAGGATCAACCTGCAGCCGGTTCGCTTCCGACGAGGGGGAGGACAAAGGAGATTCCCGCGCCTCGATCATCACGGCCGGCTGGTGGGTGGCGAGCGCATCGCCAACCTCGGCGCTACCGCGGGCCTCGACGACCAACCGGTACGCCGGATCCCGCAAGAGGAGGGCGGTGAGGGCTGCGACGCCCAGTCGCCGTTCGGCGACGATCGCGAGGGTCTCATGCGGGTACCCGCCACTTTGACCCTCACCCGCAAGGGGGGAGGAACCTTGAGTGGCGAGGATGGCGGCAGCTACCGGACCGGTCACGGATCAACTCCTGCGAGCATCGATCAAGACCAACGTTCCGCCGCCATTGGGGGCGCTGCGCACGTCGAAGGTGCCGCCGATGCGCGCCAGCCGCTCGGAGCAGCCGATCAGACCCAGGCCCCGACCATCTCGGGTCGGTCTGGCCTCGCCCGGGGAGAAACCGATACCGTTGTCTTCGATCGTTACGCGGATTCGCCGGTCGGGGTACTCGACGCGAATGCGTGCGCAATCCGCTTTCGCGTGGCGGACGATGTTGTTGACCACTTCCTTGATCACATTCGCGATCTCCCGCATGGTCCTGGGCGCCACCTGGCTATCGGTTCCTTCCTCGGTCCAGGACAGACGGCACTGCGCTCCCTGCAGGATCGTTTCGGAAAAGGCCCGAGCCTCCTCCAGCGGAGCGACGCTGGGTTCCGGATGACGAAACCCCAACGCCAGAGTGCGCGCGCCGCGCAGCGCGTCGCTGGCGGTATGCTCGAGGACTTGCAACGCCTCCTGTCCAGCGTTGCCCTCGGCGATCGCGCAGCGAATCTGCACCAGGAGCGCGCTGAGCGCCTGGCCAACCTTATCGTGCACATCGCGCGCGAGTCGCTGGCGTTCCATCGTGAGCTGGCGCTGGCGCCGACGGTCGCCCATTCGCTCGTACTCCAGTCGCCTCGATATCCGCACGATGTGGCCGATCCGGCTGGCGACGAGCTCCAGGACGGCGACCCGCTCGGGTGACAGCGGCTGACAGCGGGACTCCCGCTCCTCGCCCAGGATCAGCAGGCCCTGGCTGCGCGGCCCGGCGAAGAATGGCAGCAGCACGCCGGTCCTGGTGGTCGGCGAAAAGAGCGCCAGCCGCTCAGGTTCCGATGCGTCGTCCTGCCGGTTGAATTCCAGGACCTCGGCGCGTCGCTCGTGGAGCGCCTGCGCGCACCGTCGCAGCGGCCGTAATGGCCACGCGGTCCCAGTCTTCCGCGGCGGGCGATGCCCGCCCACCGCTCGGATCGTGAGCACCTGCCGGGCGTCGCGAATGGCGATCTGGCAATACGTCGCATCCAGGGATTCGCCGATTGAGCGGGCGATCTCGCGATAGGTCGGCGGGAAGCGAAGCGCCCGATCGACGGCGAGGGCAATCTCGAGCGTCCGGCTGACCTCATCGAACAGCCGGCGCAGACTGGCCAGGCGCAGCTCGTCGTTGCGGGTCTGCATCGCCAGCGATGCGCCCAGCTGTAGGCGCTGGATGCCGAAGTCGTCCAGGGCACCCGCACGGCAGCTGGCCAGGCCGATCGTGCCCACGATTTCGCTCTCCTGCCGCACCGGCACGACCAGGCAGGACAGAATTCCACGAGCCCCGCACCAGAGCGGCCACGACCCGGACCACGAGCCTCCGTCGACGATGAGCAGTGGATCAAGAGGTGGATCAGGGAACTCGGCGATGGTCGAAGGCGGAAGCAGAGCGATCCCCGGGCGCCGAACGACAACCCCTCCTGCGCTGTCATGCCACGCCAGCCATCCCAGGTCTGCGCCCGACCCTTCCAGCAGTGAGCCGATGAGGTCTTCATAGGGCGAGGAAACGTTGCCGGCACTATCGGCAGGCGGAGCGTCGAGAAGGTGGGCCCTCAACCCACGAAGACGCTCGCCGATCGAGGCGTCCAGCACGGTGGAAGGTGCTCGTGAGATGGCTTCCGGGTCGGCCAGCGTGCTCAGCGCCACGGGATGCGGATCCTCCGTCTTTTGATGGGGACAACGTAGTCCGGATTGACGATGTCGTCTATGTCAATCGGCACAGACACCCTGTGCTGTTCGGCACCATGGCTTGACAGCGGCATATCATGCCGCCATGGACCTCATAGCGGTCCTCTCCCGGACCGTGCTGTTCCAGGGGATTCCGGTTGAGGAGCTCGAGCAGCTGGCGCCGGCAATCAGGATGCGGAGCTACCCGGCGGGCGCCTACATCTTTCACGAGGGTGACCCGGCTACAGTCCTCTACGTCATCGTTGGCGGGCAGGTGAAAATCGCCCGGATGGGGAGCAGCGGCACGGAGGCGGTCTTCACCGTGCTCCTTCCCGGGGACAGCTTCGGCGAGCTGACCCTCTTCGAAGACCAGCCGGTGCGGACCATGGATGCCGAGGCGATGGTGCCGACCGCATCTGATCCAGGTGCTCAGCGGCCACATCCGGCGCATGGACGAGACCTTCTCCGAAGCCGCTTTCCTCGACGTCCCCGGCCGGGTCGCGAGGAAGCTTCTCGACCTGGCGGCCAAGCACGGCCAAAAAACGCCCGATGGCATCCGGATCGATATGCGTCTGACGCAGCGGACGCTGGCCGGCATGGTAGCGGCCAGCCGGGAAAACGTGAATCGGGCGCTGTCTCGGCTCTCGGCCCGGGGAGACATCGTCCAGCGGGCCGGCTACATCACGCTCGTCCGTCCGGCCGAGCTGCGAAAACGCGTCTAAACGCTGCTGCCGGCTTTGGCCCCGTAGTGCTACAACGGATTCAGTGGACCCCAGGTGCGCGGCATGCGGCGCTCCGTTACTGCGAACACACCGGTTCTGCCCGAACTGCGGAGCGCCGGTCGGCTCTCCAACCACGCCGGGGGAGCTGCCCGTGGCGTCCGGTGGACCGGCCCTCCAGGTCTCACCCGAGGTCGATTTGCAGGAAGACCGCCGGTTGGTCTCGGTGCTCTTTGCCGATCTGTCGGGATCGACCCCCCTCGGTGAGCGGCTCGATCCGGAGGATCTACGCCGGATCCTGGGAGCGTTTTTCGCCGCACTCGTGCGGCCGATCCACCGATATGAGGGCACCGTCGAGAAGTACATCGGCGACGCCGTCATGGCGGTCTTCGGGGCTCCGGTCTCCCATGAGGACGACGCCGAGCGCGCTGTCCGGGCAGCGGTCGACATGCAAAGCGCGCTCGCCCTGCTGAATGACTGGCTCGAGCGCGAGCACGGCCGGCGGCTTGCCCTGCGGATTGGGATCTCCAGTGGTGAAGTGGTCAGTGGCCTGCTGGCCGGCGAGGTGCAATCCGCATACACCGTAGTGGGCGACACCGTGAACACTGCGCAGCGGCTCGAGTCGATCGCGACCCCTGGCGATATCGTGGTGGGCTCCACGACATTCCGGCTGGCCGGGCGCGCCTTTGAGTTCGAGCCGTTGGGTGCGTTGGTACTCAAAGGAAAAGCGCAAACGGTCGAGGCATATCGGGTGGTGCGCTCGAAAGACGAATCGGCTGCGCTTGGATCGACACCGCTGGTCGGGCGCAGCGCCGAGCTCGCGCTGCTCCGACGAGCCCTGGCTGGTGCCGTGCTCGGCCGGGGTCGCGCGCTGACCATTGCCGGTGAAGCGGGGGTCGGGAAGAGCCGGCTGATCGCGGAATTTACGACAAGCCTCGGCGCCGGCGTGGAACGGTGGACGGCGCGGGGCAGGTCTTATGACCGGCAGACGTCGTATGCGTTACTCGCGAGTCTGCTGCGAAGCGCCTTCGGCATCCGGCAAGCCGACGAGGAAGCCGTGGCACGAGCGGGCATCGAAACGCGCGTGCGCGAGCTCGGTCTCAATATCGATGTCGCCA